>JAIROD010000640.1 GCA_031257725.1 Planctomycetaceae bacterium
ATTTATCCAATAAAGTGTCGTCCCTGCGGGACTTTGTGGTGTGTTTGCCTTATCCGTATGCTAAAGCATACGGTTAATAAAGTGTCGTCCTTGCAGGACTAATAAAAATTAAAATAGACAGTAACGCGATATTATTGGGAATATAAACATTCGCCTCCACAAACTTTTTCGTAATCACAACCTTCACATTTTTTTCTTGATTCAATTTTATCATTGAGGCAATGATAACGGTTTTCTATCCATGTAAATCCTTGAAACACATTACCAAAAGGCAAGATACCTTTCCCCGTTCTCATAATCGTACATATTTATGAACAACCGTATAGATATCAACACAAAATCGTCCACGTCCGGCTCCGCAACCAAATGGTACTTCTTTAATGTCACAAATGGTTTCCTCTTCAAATGTCGTGATACGAAAATATTGTTTATTGTATTTCATTTCCAAATATAATTCACAAACATCTAACATTTCTTGCTCATATTTCAACAAATTTTCGTCTGACTAATCCAAACCATGAGCATAACCGATAATAAACTGATTGATTCCATTTTTCCACAATTCGTAAAGGTTATCACGAAGCCGCAAAGTTGATTCCGGTGTTACGCTCATTTTTGTTCCCATCCACGGCTGATACGATTTCATCATCGGCAACCGCTCCATAATCAACTCATAAGAACTTCGCCCGTCGGGAAATTTTCGGTAACGGTCATGATCTTCTTTAGCTCCATCTAAACTCAATAAATATTTGACTTTATGTTCTACCATCCATTTTGCCCGTTCCTCGTCAATTAAGGTTCCGTTGGTGGTCATATCCCAACTAATAGTTTTTCCTGCCTCTGCCGCTTTTTTATTTGCATAAGGAATAATCCGTTGAATCAGGTCAAACCTCATCATCAGTTCGCCGCCAAACAGTAAAATCGTTAACTCTTTAATATTCCGTGACGTTTGAATCAAAAAATCAACTGCCGCAAACGCGACTTCATCAGACATATTGAATGGCTTTTTGTCTCGTTCAAAACAATAACTACACCTCAAATTACAATCCGTCGTCAATATTAATTCCATGTAACTCAACGGAAACATTTTTCGGGCTTCCAAATTACCGCGAACAATCTCGGCAATGAATCAATCCATGTTCGCGGTCGTGTTAATTGGTTGGAATCAATCTGTTGAAGTGTCTCAAATACCATTTCAATTGTTACCGATACCGGTTTTGTGCTTCATTCGGGCAAATTAAAATCCAAAACTCCATTACATCTCTCAACGTTAAGTGATATTACATTTCCTCAAAAAAGAATTTCAAGAAGGTTGTGGAAGGCATTTTTTTTATTTTTTGGAGAAATTTTTTCAGGTATTGTAAAATTTTGCGAAACAGGGCAAAATATACGATTGATTGCGTTATAATTGTTCTTTTTTACACCTTGTTGTTGCGGCAAAAATGAATATTTTCACATTGACAAATTTGTTTTTCTTTTTATTATAGTAATTGTTTACGGCGGTTGCAATATCACGTGAATCAGTAAAGGCAAAAAATTTTATGACTTCAATTGATAATGAACAAAATAATCAAGCACCTCATCGTGTTACGTTGTCACTCATGGTGTTGTTGCTTATTGTTCAGGCGTTATTGCTTGGCTATCTTTCATGGAATACCAGTCCGAACCGCACGGAAATCGGGCATCTTGGTGCAACAGTTTACTTTTGGCATACCGGAAAATTTGACGTTTTTCATGTTAATCCGCCGCTTGTCCGTATGGTTGCCGGAATGCCAATCGCTTTATTTTGTAACCCGAAATACGATTGGAACAGTTATTCCCCGCGTCCGCAAGACCGTTGCGAATGGCAATTGGGGAACGCTTTTGTTGCCGCAAATACATTCGAATATTTACAGTGTTATGTTTTTTTGGCACGAATTTTTTGTATTCCGCTTGTCTTGCTCGGCGGTTATGTCGGTTTTCGTTTCGCTACGGAATTATACGGCGAATCGTCCGGCGTTGTGTTTTTAATCCTTTGGACTTTCTCACCGCTCATTCTCGGCTGGGGCGCAACAATTTGTCCCGATGTTGCCGCAACTTCCATCGGAATTGTCGGACTTTACACGTTTTGGCATTGGCTCAAATTTCCAACATGGCGGAAAACAATTGTTGCCGGAATTTGTCTCGGTCTAATGCCGCTTACAAAAATGTCATGGGTTATCGCTCCGCCAATTTGGTTATTGTTATGGATTTTATGGCGTTGGTGTTTTTTTGTCCTGAAAATAGAAATGAAAGATCAACCGCCGTTACGTCAATTGATTGTCATTATGCTGCTCGCTCTTTACACAATCAATGTCTGTTATTGTCTCGACAATTCTTTCAAATTATTGAATCAATATCAGTTCATCAGCGGAACATTGACCAAGACCAATGTAACCCGAAATACTCCAATCAAACCGGACAACCGTTTCAAAAATTCGTGGATCGGTTATATTCCTGTTCCGTTTCCGGCGGAATTTGTTCAAGGTATCGACACACAAAAACGTGATTTTGAACGCGGTCTCGATTCTTATGTCAACGGTACTTGGTCGGAACACGGTTGGCGACGGTATTACTGTTATGTTCTCATGCTTAAAGAACCGCTCGGCATTTGGTGTCTGGCAGGATTAGCGTTATTCGCAACAATATTTTATCGTTATCGTCCGTTGAACTCCGCATGGTATCACGAAATGATTGTCCTGTTGCCCATGTTTATTGTTTTCGGTTTTATCAGCAGCCAAAACGGTTTTTCGATTCATCCGCGATACATTATTCCCGTTCTTCCTTTCTTGTACATTTTCATCAGTAAAACCGCTCAATCATTGTTTCCAAAAAAATTGCCGCAACGAAAACCGTTGTTCGTGTTTTTGACAACCGGTTGTCTTGTTTGGGTTGTTGTTAGTAGTTTGTGGTTTTATCCGCATTCGATGTCCTACTTCAATGAACTTGCCGGAAAACCACAAAACTGGTCAAAATATTTACTCGGCAGCAACATCGATTGGGGACAGGATTTTTACGAACTAAAAAAATATTGCGAAAAACATTCGGAAATGAAACCGTTATTTATTAC
>JAIROD010000692.1 GCA_031257725.1 Planctomycetaceae bacterium
CCGAATGACCACCCCTAGCCCCTCCGAAGGAGGGGAATTATTCCCCTCCTTCGGAGGGGCAGGGGTGGTAAAAAATAAACTTCAATCTCCGAAAAATTCCACTGATATATTACAAAAAATGTCCAATCCTTCTATTTCCTCGACCTATGAATCGGTCATGCAATCAATCCGCGAAGCACAACAAGAAACCTATAAAGTCATCCAAGACTTCGTAAAAGATACCAAGCAAGCGATACGAGAAGTTGCCGAACAACATGAAAAAACGGAAAAATCCATCGAAAATCTTTCCGCACAGCAAGAAAAAACGGAAAAAGAAATAAAAAAACTCTCCAAACAAATGGGAGCATTGGGCAATCGTTTTGGTGAACTCGCGGAACACATGGTTTTCCCAGCCGTAGTTAAACGCTTCAACGAACTCGGTTACCATTTTAATTTTGAATTTGCCGGCAATTGTAAAGTTCGCGACCAAAATAATCAAATTATTGCCGAAATCGACGCTTATCTTGAAAATGGTACAACCATTGCTGTTGTCGAAGTAAAAACCAAACCCGACTTAAACGATATTGATAAACATCTCCAACGTATTGAAAAACTGAAACAAAACCGCAAAGAAAAAAATGAATCGCCCAAAATACTCATCGGTGCTATTGCCGGTGCCATTTTTCCTAAAGAAGTTAAAGAAGCAACCCTACAAACCGGTTTCTACGTGTTCGTCCAATCCGGCGACACCATGAAATTAGAAATTCCGGAGGGATTCGAACCAAGAGAATTTTAACAACAAAATCGTTTATTTGACTCTATTAAGATAGACAGTTACAAAATTACGGTTACTAAGTCAACGGTTGTATGTAGGCATGTGTTGGGCGTGGAGATTTTCTTTCGGCGGTTACAACAGTTATCGGCAACCGGACTAATGTTTTTCCGTGACAGCAAATGAAACGTCCCAAATACCGCTTTCGGCGGCGAGAACAAGAATCGGTTCGATTTCTCCGAAGGGAATATTTTTGTTTGTTCGGATACGAAGTTCCATTTTTTCACCCGCTAGTTGCCGTCGCTGAATCAGAAGTTCGCGTAACTGATTTCGATCAACTGATTGTGTTCCAACCAAGATTGTTCCTGATTTTGGAATATTGACTGTGATTTTACGTATTTCCGGTTCTTCGGTTAGTTTTGCGGTTTCGGCTTCGGGAAGATCAACCGGTACGGAAACATCTTGTTGAATCAGATTACTTGAAACGATAAAAAAAATGATGAGCAAAAACACAACGTCAATCATCGGCGTAAGATTCAGCGAAAAACATGTTGGTTTTAGATAATCCGGTACTTTCATATTACGATAATATTTGTTTGATGATTAGGGGTGAACGATTACTTATTTTTTCGGGCAAAACTTTTTTTGATGGGCGACAATACTTGTTCGGCGACAAAAATAGTTTCGGTAATCAATGCCGCAATTCTGTTATTGAAAAACGAATACAGAGCCAGACACGGGATTGCGACGAGCAATCCTTCGACAGTTGTTACGAGGGCGAGATAAATTCCTCCGGCAAGGTCGGCGGCTCTGGCGTAACCTTCTGATTCGGCGAGTTGCTGAAACGCGGAAACCATTCCGACAACAGTTCCAAGTAATCCAAGCATTGGAGTAATATTACCGATAACGTTCAGATATTCAATTTTCCGATACAATCGTGATGCTTGTTCGGCGGTTGTTTCTTCGACGGCTTTTTCGATGGCTTCCCAACCAAATTCGTATTCTTTCATACCGGCATAAAGAATTTGAGCAAGCGGACTCATATCTGTCCGGCATTTTTGTACAGACGCTGCCCATTGCCCTTGCGAAAGAAGTTGAACAACTTCATCGGCCAAGCCGGGCGGCATCAGAATTTTGGAACGGATTGTCAATGCGTATTCGATAATCAGGGCAACGGCGAACAGCGACAATAAAATAATTGTGTAACCAATCAAACCGCTGGCAATAATCAATTTCCAAAACGAATTTTGAGATTTTTGCGGTGATGTTTCAGGCGGTGTCATTTCTGATGATGGTATTGCCGAAACAGGTTGCTGTGGAGGCACTGAACCTGAACCGGTTGCAGTAACTTCCTCATCAGTCGTATTTTTAGTATTTTTAGTATTTTTAGTAATTGTTTCAAGACCGTCGAGATTTAACGGTGTTTCCTGAGCGTTGGAAGATACCGATATTGAAAAAAATGCAATAATTAAAAAAAATGTTCGTAATATCATGTTATCACCTTAACCGGTAAAGTTTTTGTATTTTACATTTGACGTATGTTTGGCGTAACTATTTTGAGTGGTATTTTACTCCTGAATGTCCGTTTTTTCAAGACCTGCTGATGAGAATATTGGGAATCTCTCATCATTCAGAATTTACCGAAAGTTAACGGAGCGGATGTAAATGTCTATTTTAAACGCGAAAGGTCGCGAAAAAAATAATATTCACACCGTTTGTAATATTTCAGTCGAATTGGCGAAAACTTCACCTGCTAATTATCAAAATCGAACGAATCTAAATTTCTAACTTTGTAATATTTCAGTGGAATATTCCTGATTATTTCTGATTTAGGGGAAAGTGGATAGCCCCCTACCAACCTTATTTTCACCTTATTTTCTTAACAAAACAACCTTAGTAGCAAGAGTC
>JAIROD010000735.1 GCA_031257725.1 Planctomycetaceae bacterium
GTCTTTTTACTAAGTCCCCGCTCCAGCGGAATAACTGCACAAAAAATAATCGTTGACGCGGGAATGGAAATAAATTACTTCGATAAAGAAATCGTTAAAAAAATTGTTCATTAAATAAAGGTAATATATCAGTGGAATATTTTTTTTAACTTGTCAGTCGTTTCCTCCGAATGACCACCCCTAGCCCCTCCGAAGGAGGGGAATTAAGGAATATCTCCTTCGGGGAATGATTCCCCTCCTTCGGAGGGGCAGGGGTGGTAAAAAATAAAACTTCAATCTCCGAAAAATTCCACTGATATATTACAATTTATTAATTAATCATTGGGGAACCGGTTTTAGTATCAATCGGAAATCAGTCGATTAACCCTAATCAACCGACTCAGAAAAAGACTGCATGGTGAATGATGTTCCTTTACAAATCGAAAACATTTTGGACAGCTTACGCTCCGGCAAAACTTAATCTTTTTTTCGAGGTGTATGGCAAGCGTAACGACGGATTTCATGAGATTACTTCAATCGCCGTTCCGATACGGCTTTACGATACTTTAATATTTGAACCGACTGAAAAAGAAGGAATTGATTTTACTTGCCCAAACGCCTCTTCGGATATTCCCGACAATGAGAATAATCTTGTTGTTCGGGCAATACGATTACTTCAAAAGCGTACCGGAATTGTTTATGGGGCGAAAATTCGATTATTCAAGCGGATTCCGAGTCAGGCGGGACTTGGCGGCGGGTCGAGCGATGCCGCCGCCGCACTCCAAACCGCTCGGCATGTTTGGAATTTGGACATTTCCGACAAGGAATTGCTGAATATTGCCGCCGAAATTGGAAGTGATTGTCCGATTTTTTTTCACCGAAACGCCGGTATTAGTTATGGGCGTGGTGAAATAATCCGATCAATCGTTTCTATTCCGAAACTGCATTTTGTAATCCTGAAACCGAGTGAAGGACTTTCAACTGCAACTGTTTATAATCAATGTATGCCGTGTCACGATTTACAATTTCAATATCCTGAAAAATTGATTACTGAACTGAAAAGAGGTGATCTTGCCCGAATGGGACGATATTTTTTTAATCGGCTTGAAATCCCCGCACAGGTTGTCTGGCAACCATTCCGCCAGTTTAAACAAAAACTGGAAAAATTCGATTGCCTTACTGTCTGTATGAGTGGAAGTGGAACTGCATTTTACGGACTTTGCCGAAATGCCCGACACGCAATCTGTGTTGCCGGACAACTTCGTCAACGTGTTACAAAGAACGACCATGTTTTTGTTGCGAGCAGCTGATTAGTCGTCAAATTGATTGATAATTGATTAATTAATTAGTTAATAATTGATTGACTGACTGACTAAAGGGTTCCTCGTTACTCCTAAGGAGAATTTGTTATGGAAATTACCGAAGTACGTATTAAACTGATGGAAGAACCCAGCGAACGGCTCAGGGCTTTTTGTTCCATTACGTTTGACAATTGTTTTGTTATACGGGATTTGAAGATTATCGACGGTGCCAATGGTCCGTTTGTGGCGATGCCCAGTCGGAAGTTGACGGCGCACTGTCCGCGATGCCGTTGCAAAAATCATCTCAAAGCGTCCTATTGTAACCAATGCGGTTACAAATTCGAGGAAGTCCCTGAATTACGGGACGAATCGGGACGGAACAAACTTTACGCCGATATTGCGCATCCCATTAATTCCGCTTGTCGGGAAGTGATTCAGGATCGTGTGGTCAAGGCTTTTGAAGAAGAACTTGAAAAGTCCAAACAGCCCGGATATGTTTCCTCGTATGACGATTACAACGATTCCGGCGAAGAAGGAGCCAATAATGATTTCACGCCCGAATCGCCGCATTTAGCCGTCAACAGCAGGAATTCAACAATAACACGAAAGAAAAAAGCTGAATTCGGCGCAGGTATTTTTGAATGACCGTGAAAATGCACGTCCCGTTAGGGGCGTGCATCTTGGTAGAAAACAATACCATAAATCGTCCGCATCCCCTAAGTTGCAATGTTGGTAAAATTCATTGATTGATTCTTGATTTTACCAACATTGCGTTTTTACAGGTAGGGTGTGTAAAATAGCGATTAAAAGTAATATTTCAGTGGAATTTTCGAAAAGGTATTGGATTGCTTTAACAAACCTTATTTTTACCTTATTTTCAAACAAAACCATTCACCAAAAAAACCTTAGACAGTTACTTTTCACTTACGTCGCCTACCTCTTGAATCAAACCAAACAACCAATATCATGCCGTTGCCCAAAAACACCTGTTGACAGTACAGAGATTCCCGCCTCATTTTTACTCATCATTTTCAGTCGTGTACGAAATTTGCAGATAAACGGGTTTTTCATTTTCGGTGATGGTGTAACGCGGATCGATATGGACAATACGTCCTTCTTCAGGAATCGGTTTGTTTTCCGATATTTTTATTTTTGCACGGTTGGAAATGGCGGTTGCCTGAAGAGTCTGCGATTCTCTGCTTTTCTCCGGTAAGACCGAAGGCAACAGCGAATGAATACGACGTTCCAACGTTTGACCAACTGATTTAATGTTCGATAATGATTTAATGTTTGGTAAAACCGGTTTAAGAAAACGTGATTCGGTTTCGATAATCGGATAGGGCGGCGATTCTTCGATCATGATTCCATCGTAGTCTTGTATTTCAATATGATCTGAATGATCCGAGTGTATTTCCCGACTGAAAGATTCCCAATCGTATTGCGTATCACTTCCAAGACCATCTCCCCAAATCGGAAGAGAACTTTTAATCGGCGGTTGTTTACGTATCAGATTCCGAATGAAAATTGCCGGATCACGAGCCGCTTTATCTGTCAGGATATTAATATTTCCCGCGATTGGTTTAATCTCTGTTCGGATCATTCTATCAACTTCTTCGGTAATTTGTTCGATATTATCGAGAGTTGCCAGCAATTTTTCGTACATTTCCGAATCGCGCATGAGTTTTTTAACGGTTCCGTCGGCGTTACGGAATCCTTCGGCAATCATGGTCAATTCGTCGAAAAGCGAATTGAGTTTGACCGCACTTTGTTTAATGATTGTAACAAATTCAGGAATATCGTTTTGAATACTATCGGTAATTTTCGACACGCCTTCAATTGCCTGTTCCGCTTTTTCCAGACTGCGAACAATTTTTTCCATTGACAGATTACCGCGTTCGATAAGTGAACGGGCATCGTTAACGAATTGGTTTGAACCGTTGATTAGCGTTCGGGAACGTTCCACAAGGTCCGGCATATCGGTGATGAATTTCCGAACATTATTTTGAATGACCGGATCGCCGATAAATTTATTCCCTTCATCGGCGAATTGGTTCATTGATTTCATGGTCATCCGCATTTCATTGAACGTATCCTCGAACAAGGTTCTTCGGGCTTTTAAGTCTTCCGAATTTCCGATAAAAGAGTTGACTCGATCGAGAAAATCGCCGGTTCGGACGGCAATACTGCTGAACTGAACCGCCGCATCGGAAACACTGTTAATTGCTCTGGTCAAATCTCCTTCGATACTGGAAAATCCGCTCATTAAATCCGAAGGCGTTCCGCCGACTAGCGGTTTATCAGGATCAATTTCCATAATTTTACCGGTAAAATTCGCCTTTTTGACAAATTCCAACGAGGCTTCGCCCATAATCACCGTTTGACGAATATGACATTCTTCATTAGTGTACAGTCGTCGGGCTTTGGCGATGAGGATGGAGACTTCGACTTCCCGATCCTGATCGACCAACTGAACATTCGAAACACGCCCAATCTTCACTCCGTTTTTGAACACCGGCGAGTTACGGCTAATACCCGGAGTCCGTTGAAATCGCACTCTGACGGTGTATTCGCTTCCGAAATTGACAATGGACTGCTTCCCGAAAAATACCATCAAAACGACAAGACCAACCAATGCCGCAAGAACCATCACGCCAATCCGAAATTCACGCTGTTGAGTATCCATAATTTTTGTCCCTATTTTACTCGACTTCAATCGGCTTCAATCGGCTTCAATCAATATCAGCCGACGATTCCATAACATACCACTAATTTTTAATTCCTAAAAATTGTTGAACACGTTGATCTTTAGACATTTTGAGTTCTTCTACAGTTCCGTCGAAAATAATTTGCGGTTCTGAATCTTTGAGTTTGGCGATTGGGTACAACATGATGATTCGAGCGGCAACGTTACAGGCGGATTTCATATCATGCGTTACCATAATGCTTGTTACGTTGTAGCGTGTATGAGTTTCGATCATGAGTTCATTGATTACATTGCTCATAATGGGATCGAGACCTGTTGTTGGTTCATCGTAAAGGATTAGTTCCGGTTCCAGAGCCAACGCTCTTGCAAATCCAACCCGTTTCCGCATTCCTCCTGAAAGTTCGGCGGGTTTTTTATCGAGAACTTGCAGTGAGAGTCCGACTTCGTTGACAAGCCGTTCTACAATTTCTTTGATTTCTTTTTTTGATTTATTCGTGTGTTGAACGAGGGCAAAAGCGATATTTTCTCTTATGGTCATGCTGTCAAATAAAGCCGCCTGCTGAAACACAAAACCGTAACGGGTTCGAATTTGTGCAAGATCAAAATAAGATAATTTATTTAAATCATTGCCGTCGAACCGGATGCGTCCGGTATCCGGTTTATTGAGTCCGATCAATGTTTTAAGCAAAACGGTTTTCCCGCAACCGCTTTCACCGATAATTGCAATTGTTTCTCCTTTGAAAACGGAAAAGTCAATATTCTGAAGTACTGGATTGGAGCCGAACCTGATACTGAGATTTTCTGTATGGAGGATTGGTTTTTCCTGTGCTGTTAAAATTTCGGACGACGAATCCTGAATAAAATCCGGCTTAATAGTTTCATACTCCATCTGGAATCTCTAATAATATTTTTCACCGAAACCCAAATTTAATTTAAAAAATTATTGTTCCCTATAACGTTCCCTTATGTTTCTAACATCCCTAAAAATTTCAGTATTAGGAACCAATGGGACATTACAGACAATAAGGGCAAAATAATTCCCAATCAATAAGGTACCCCAATTATTATTCAAACTATCGGCGAATCCACAAATAAGGATTAGGAAAACTTTAACGGTTTTATTGATTACAGGGACAATTGTTAATTTGGTGAAATTAGGGAAAGTCCCTATTGTGTTGTAGGCGGAGGAGTATCCTCAAAATAATCTGCGTAGATCTGCGTAGATATGTGGATAAAATAAAAACAACCGTTACCGGCAGAGTCTCAAAGAATCGTCCACTGATTAACGCAGATGTACACAGATTGTTTTTATTTGTAGTTTATGATTTATGATTTGTATTGTAAGCGGAGGACTATCTTCAAAATAATCTGCGACAATCTGTGTAATCTGTGGATAAAATAGACAATTCTCAAGGGATAACGTTTGTTATTTTGGAGCGGGTGACTTCAAGCAGGGTTGCCCCAAAACAACAAACGCTCCCTATTCAATTTGTCAAACGTAAAATACAACGATAGAATAGTTACAACAACAACAACAATACCCCAATGCGTCCCCTATCAAAATAAGGTATAATAAGGTTCGATTGTTGATGATTTTTTGCTGCTAAGGTTTTTTTGTTGAATGGTTTTTGTTGCAAAAAATAAAGTTTGGTTAAAACGACGATTGCAAACTTCACTAATAGATGACAAGGTATGTTGTTCGATAGAATCTATTCAGTCACCGCCAAAAACTTGAAATTGGGCAAAATCTTAACAGACTTTACTCAAAATGATAAAGGGATGACGGCGTATGGTATATCACCATTTCACATGCATTAAACACCACAATTTGAAGCATAGAATGGCATTATGCAAAAGTTCAGGTATAAAAAATTATGCTTGATTTTGACAACCACAGTGTCATTTATGCTCGTACACAAGCGTGCCTTTTACGCTCGGACATGATCTATTATTTTGTCGATAATTCAAAATCAAAATGATTTGATTTTTCTTTTTCGATTTTTATCGGAGGAATACCGCTGGTTGCCGGATTGCTGTATTTTTCAGGAATAACATAGATGATTGCTTGATTGGATTTACCATTCTTTTGGGATAATTGTGGTATGGAAAGAGTATCTCCGAGTGCTTCGTAAATATCAAGTCCACTCGTTTTATCTTTTATCTTGAAAATCGCAACGTTATATTCTCCTGAAACAACTCCATTACCAAACAATCCGTTCTCAGTAGTACAAATGAATTGTCCTTTCGTATTTGTTCGTCCGGATGCTCTCAACTTATTACCGGAAATGGGCGTTAAAAAAATAGCGGCATTATCAACCAAGTGACCATCAAGCCTTACCGTTCCTGTAACAGGAACAATGTTATAATGATTTTTTGTGCTACTAAATCGAATTAAGTAGGAATATAATAGATATCCACAGAATATTAATAGGACAATCAATATAATATGGAATAATTTAAGTTGAATCAAATAGTCTCCAACAATTTGCCATTTTGTAATGAATCGTCTCGATGATAAAACGGAAAGTTCGTCGGTAGTTTTTTGACTCTGTTTTGATCTTTTTATTGGTTGTTCTTCAGTACCTTCTTGAAAATTTTTTTGTTTTGATAACACCTGACTAGCAGGAAGAATTGGAGAAATCGGTAATGATGGTGATACTGGGAGCGGTGGAGGAGTTGGAACGGGTTGGGAACGGGAAATCTGAGGAATAGACAATAATTGTACAATTAACTGCTCCTTTACTTTTGCAGCCATATACCATTGCGGATCATCCTCACGCCGAAGCGAATGATAAGGATGAATTTCACCCTCACTCATCTTTTTGAGAATTTCTAAGGCTTCAAAAGGACCGGATTCGACATTGTTTTTCAAAAGATACCATTGAGTTGGCATAGTACTGATTACATTTTAAATTTCAGTTATCGTTTTGTTATCTCAAAAAAAGACAGTAAAAAATATTCAGTTATCCTGTCCAAAATATAATTATGCACAAAAACATGAAGGATAAAAATATTTATCGGACAAAATTTTAATACTGCACAAGTAGTTACAATTTTTTTGTGCTGTTTGTATCTTGGTGTGAAACAAAATGACCATGTTGAAAAGCCAATTCCATCTTTTAATGTAAAAAAAGGGATATTACGCACTTTTTCAAAATTGAAACTTAGCATCTATTCACTCAATTGAAGCATTATTAATATGAAGCGGTCATGTTATTCATATTACCCAACCTCATTTTCACCTTATTTTTTCGTTGTGTTACAGCAACGACACTGACTTATTCATAATTTTAATTTTTTATTTGAAACTCAACAATAATTAATTTAATGGAGTTTATTCCCATCAATGACAACACCGCTTTTCGGCTGACAAATCCGTACGAATATCTCTTTATTGATTTGATCGTTAATTGATCGAACACTTCGATCTGCAAATGCACAATTAACAATTCCGGGATGACAAGAAGATGGGCGAGCGTGTTCATAGATTCCTTGAGTTTTTTTGAAACTACAATCATCATTGATCCACAGAACAACAGCAGGATGAAAACTATCGTAACCATGCCAAGAAGCATCCGCTTCCATGCCAAGAGTTGTTAATGAACCGGTAGCGGGTTCGGTTGGTGTAACATGTGTTGTAACCGTATTGTTTCCCGGATAACAAAAACCAACATCGCCCTCTCCATGACCGATATAGAAACCATAGCGATCTTCTAAATTTCGATACCAAGGCATGGTATTCAAATTTTCGGAAAGAATCATTGTCATACTTGTTCCGTCATTACTCGAAACATAATCTACGGAAACAGTTGTTTTAATACGAGTCGGAGAGAATGTCCAACCTCCTCCAACATCGGTGATATTGTCAAATGATGCCAGATCAAAACTCGTTGCATCTTCTTTTCGTGCCGGCTCATAAAGTGACCAGATTCCTGCCGGAACCATGTGATCATCCCAAGAACCAATTGAGTTTTGATAACCGCCATTGATAACGTAAAATAAAGTTGTTTTTCCTACAGGACTGTATGAACCGTTAACACCGCTTCGACATTGTAATATTGGAATTATTAATGAGTCAAAATCTTCATAATTTTCTTGTTGAACTCGATTCCAAGCCGTATTCATTTCGATATAGGGCATAATATGTACAACCCAATTGGCAAAAATATCTTTTCGGACAGTGTTTTGATTTTCGTCTTCGACACTCTTTTCGCCAACCTTAGCACGAATTGGCGGGATATGCCCGCGTGCCGAGTCATAACCGAGAAAGGCAATTGCGAGTTGACTCTCGTTATTGATACATGTTACTCGCCGTCCCGCTTCTCGTGCGGCATTAACGGCTGGAAGTAATAATCCGGCAAGCAAACTAATAATACTAATAACGACAAGTAACTCGACAAGGGTAAAGCCCAAAAATAAACGCATTTTCATTTTTGTTTTTCCTGAATTGAAGAAGTGAAAATTAAACAGATTACATAACAAATAAATCTGTATTTGTTGCAAAGTGGGAAAACTTAACGCCAAGAAACGGCAACAGAATATCGCTATTAGACAGGAGCGACACGTCTGTTAAGATAGGCTCATTCCCACCGACCAAAGTGGTGCATTACATGTATTAAAATGTAACGCAGAATTATACCCATGTAATAATACGCGACGCTCCCCTTACGGGAGCCACGTAACTTTATTATTACACTATAATTTTCTACACGGAAAAACCGTTGGTCTGTAGAAAATTACTGTTCGCCGAAGCGACTTAACAGTTGTTGACGTACTCGATTTTTTTAACACCCGAACAACAATCCGGGCAATTTATTTTTCAAAATGTAATTTAGTCTCCAAAAAAGTCAAAATTAAGTATGTTTGGAATATTACATGATAAGCCCAAACCTGTCAAGCCCTCCGCCAAAATTTTTTTCTGTTGCCTATCGACAACGCAACTGTGGGTGAAAACCCTTCGGCGAAAGGTTGCCTAC
>JAIROD010000774.1 GCA_031257725.1 Planctomycetaceae bacterium
AATCGAATCTGATTCACTGTTGCCTATCGGCAACGCAACCGTAGGTGAAAACCTTTCGGCGAAAGGTTGCCTACCTGTTGAATCAAACAAAAACAACCAATATTATGCCGTTGACAGTATAACTATATTTTGCCCTTACAGGGCGTTTATCTCGTGGGGAATTGAACCCGCCGCGATGCGGCGGGCTAGCCTATATTGCCCTTTCAGGGCGGAGGAACATTACTGAATTTATGTAAAAAATAATCATTTCATTATTTTTAATTGCGGAAATAAAATAGACAGTTACCGTCTTCAGTGCCGCCATCAGAGCCGCAACCGGAAGGTTGCGAAAAAACATCCCGACTTCAGAACGATAAGCAGGGAAGCCGACTAACGCCATTAATCGTTACATGAGTTATGAATGATCAAAAGAACCGGATGGAACTCGCGATACCTCTGAAGGGGACGGGCAATGTTTCCCTAAACGCCGAACGCTCCCCTAAAAAGGAATATCCGTTGTAACGCGAAAAATCGTGAAGCACGGATTTTACGGGCGTTCAACGATAAAATCAAAAGTTTTATGAGCAGCGTCCACATTGGCGGAAAGACCTGATGTTTCCGGCGAATTGAACTGTTGGCTAACGTGTACCGTTTCAACACGTTTGTCCGCAACTTCTTCGCCGTTGCTATTTTTTTTCATCTGGTATTCAACAATAGTGGTATTGGCAAGCCAGACTTTATATTGTCCTTTTGGGATTCCGTTTCCGGATTTTGCGCCTTCTATTCTGAAAGTTCCATCGTTTTTGACATCACCCTGAAACTGTTTTTTTCCGTCACCGAAAATAACCGTTCCCGTTGTCAACGCCGAACCGTCGGCATATTTAACCGTCCCGTTTACTTTGATGTTATCGGAACAACCGGTCAACGACAGTAAGAGAACTCCCGCAAAAAATAAAATCAATTTGTTTTTCATTTGTTTATTTATGGTAAAGTAAGTGTGATAAAGTAACAGAAACACTGGATTCCAACCGGCGTTTCCGGTAAGAAAAAAATAAAAGGTATCTATTCAGTGGTTTGGTTGTATTTCTGAATTTTTACGTCCCGTTAGGAACGCCCTATTGGTAGCAGAAAACCCAATCACACCGGATTGATTTTTCAAACCCGTCCCGTTAGGGACGATATATTGGTAGCAGAAAACAACACAATAGATCGTCCGCGTCCCATAGGGACGCAATGTTGGTGAAATTTATATTTGGTGTTTTTCTACCAATATTTCGTCCCTAACGGGACGAACGTTTTTTAACTGACATCATTTTCTACCAATATGTTGTCCCTAACGGGACAGAGAAATGAACATTCACCGCCCCTGAATAGTTACAAAAATAAAAGAGTTATCGCAACCCCTAAAATTATTGACGGTATTGAAGAGGTTGCGATCTCTTTTGTTGATATTGGTTACGGAATCGTAACCGATTGACCGTCTGCTCCGTCGCCGAGATAATACAACGTCATGTGATCAATTGTCGGCGAAATCGAATGGACAGAACCATCACACATTAAAAAGTTGACAATGCTTGTATGACTGCTCCCGAATCCGTATCTGCCCCAAATGGACACTCCGCCGGAATTGTAATCGGGTGCCATCGCTTCCCAATCAGATTCCGTAACAGCACCCGGTTTATCCTTCGGTGAACGTGCCATCATCGGCGACTTACCGGTATCAGCATGAATTAAACGCGCAACATTAAAGATATCATTGTTACTGTTTATAGCTGTAATAATTGAGCCGTCCCATGACTCATGTTCGATTCTTGCTTCGGAATCCATCGCATGCGTTGGAATAAATTTTTCGGCAAAACAAACCGTGTTACTTGTACCATCTTTTATGTATGCAAAAGTTGTACGCGGAGTCCATGAAAGAATCTTGGTACGGTCACCGGGCACACCAGTGCCGGTTGTTGTAATTTCAGAAACCTTAAAGGGACCTGTGATTTCATTTTCAAAACTATCGTAATAAGTATATCTTGCCCAGTATTCTTCACGTGTTTTGGCAATAATTGCACAATAATCACCGTGAGGTCCCGACAAGGATCTGGTTCCAAAAGTTGTGTTACTGAATTTTCCGGTGCCGCGCCGCGACGGACAAAAATAACACGGTACAGAGGAAAGTTCTTTTCGCCGTTCATCGCTTGGGAGTTCCTCAAACCACTGTGTTGGTGATCCGCCGTCAGTTGTCGTACTGGAAGCCCACAACGTGTAACCGCCGTTTGGGGCTTTCATATTACTGTACACTTCGTAAAGTGCTGATTGCTCAATATACGGATAGAGCAAAACATGCACCGAAATGTCTTTATCAAAAACCACCACAGGCGGCATCCCGTTTTTGGCACTGTGAAAATTCTGGATGCCCAGCCCAATCTGTTTTAAGTTGTTGGTACATTGCATTCGTCTTGCCGCTTCGCGGGCTGCCTGAATTGCCGGTAAAAGCAACGCAATCAAAAGACCAATAATCGCAATGACCACCAGAAGTTCCACCAAAGTGAAACCGAAAAAATAATTAAATCTTTTTTTCATAATAAAAATTCTCCATTAAAAAATTGAAAAAGGTTGTTTTGAACATTAAAGAATCGAATTTGTTACGGACGTTTGGATTCACCGCCGTCGCGGGAACCAATCGCTCCCCAAACTCCGAACGGGGATTCACCTGAACGGACACACGAAGCCGTTGGGGTGCTACCCCAGTCAATCGTATTCGAGATAAATGAAACACTAGCATCCGCAAAGGCAACATTACAACCGGCGGCATGAGCACTGGTTGGCGGCGCAATAATCGGATGACCGTCAGCGTTACTGGAAATACAACTTGGCGAATTGGGCGGAAGAATCGTATTGAACCATGTAAAAGGACTTCCGCCGTCAATCCATCGCTTTGATGGTTTGCCTCCTATCGTATTAATACCGCTTTTGTAATAATTTTTGTCTGATGTTTCAAGACATTTTTGAGGCGAAAAAGCGGAGTTTTCGCAAGCATTGTAATTATTGTTTGGGAAAACACTGGAAACAGAGTGAGCAATGTTTTCTAAAAGCGGATACCTCGTTCCCCCTGCCGCCGCGACAAAAACTTTGTTCTCCGCATGACTCAGCCGTTCACTGACAAGAACCGTATTTGTCGTTCCATCGGTGATGCTTTCGAGAAAAACTTTCCGTTGGGGTTGAAAGGTTCCGCGCGAGTAAAACGAATCAGCTTCTGTCGAGAAATTTCTATTCTCTAATGGGTATGGGGCGTAATCACCGGCACTGCATACGTAATTTCCACGTCCGCAGTTAGAGTCTCCCCATTTTGTCGCATTACCATCAGAGGGACAAGTGATACTTGAAATCTTGTTGTTTCTGTGGCTGTTCCCCCAGCTATATGTGGTTGTGATTGTTAAATTGACGTTGTCGTATAATGCGTTCTGTTCAATGAACGGTAACAACGGTACGATAAAACTGTAACGCCTGCCGGAATTGGTTGCGGAAACTGGGGTTGCATCCGTTCCGTGCGGCAAGGCTGATTGGTTGATGTCACAATGGTTGTGCGTTGCGAGTGCGAGTTGCTTGATTTGGTTGGAACAAGTCATCCGTCTTGCCGCTTC
>JAIROD010000846.1 GCA_031257725.1 Planctomycetaceae bacterium
CGAGTTGCTTGAGATTGTTGGTGCATTGAGAACGTCTCGCCGCCTCACGTGCCACCTGAACCGCCGGCAACAGAAGAGCGATTAACACGCCGATAATCGCAATCACCACAAGAAGTTCGACCAATGTAAAGCCGAACGGTGAAGAGCGGAAAAGTTGTAAAAAGTTTGCAGGAAAGAGTTTAGAACGATTGGAGTGAAAGCACTTTCCACTCTCCGTTTTTAACTCTTTCCCATATACTGCCCCCCCCCCCTGTCTTGCCCATTTTAACATTTGGCATTTTTCAACGAAAAACACCAAAATCCCAATCAAACACATCATTACATTTTTCATTGTCAATCTCCTTGTTTTATAAGGTTTCATTGAAATAACCGCGAAACATTACCGAAAAACAACACGGCAAGAAAAAACGTCTCGCAATTGAATGAGTTTCATAGTTTACACGGAACCGAATAAATTGTCAACAGGATTTTTCTTGTTGAAGGAAATTTTTTTGATCTTTCGGAATTTTCGGCGAATCATTGCCAATGGGAATCTCTCATCATTCAGAATTTATCGAAAGTTAACGGCGTGGGCTTGCCCCGCGTTGTTAGGCTTAACCCCAGAACACGGGGTAAACCCCGTCGTTAACTATTGGGAATCTCTCATAATTCAGAATTTACCGAAAGTTAACGGTGCGGGCTTGCCCCGCATTGTTAGACTTAACCCCAAAACAACAAACGCTCCCAAAATAAATAATGAGGTTGCCAAGTATTAAGAATCTATCAAATTTTGCTCTTGCACGTAAACAGTGTTTTCGGTATTCTTCACGTCTTCCTGTTTTCTTAGCAGGAGAAGATTAACAACAATATTAACCTACCTGATTGCCCGATGTTTTTATACGATAACGAACCGCAGAAACGGAGTGTTTTGGTTTCGCGGGATTCGGCTTTGAAAAGTCCTGTTGCGAAAAACGCGACACAGATTGCGATTGAAGAATCATTGAGTTTTGATTGTCCGCCGGACGCAATGATTTCCATTGCCGGCCGTACCTATTTATATTTTGCCGGTAACGGTTATTTAGGACTTCAGGCTGAACCGGAAGTTTTAGCCGCAACCTGTGAAGCGGTACTCCGTTACGGTGTCGGCACGGCAACCAGCCGCGCCGCGTTCACCTCGCCGCCGGTCTTCGAAGTTGAACACCGTATCGCTGAAATTTTAGGAACAGAACGGTCTTTTTATACCGCTTCCGGTTATATCGCCAACCAAATTTTGCTGGAATCGTTGGAAGGAACTTTTGACCGGATTTTCATTGATGAATCATCACACTATTCCCTGTTCAATGCCGCTCAACGGATTCGCGGTTCACGTTGCCGACCAATCACGTTCCGGCATCGCAATCCCGATGATTTGAAGGATAAACTGGATAGAAATCTTCAACTACACGAAAAACCAATCGTTATTACAGACGGTGTTTTTTCCTTTCTCGGAACTATTGCGCCAATCAAAGATTACATCAATTTGCTTGCAGACTACGATGGTTCTTCCCTTTGGATTGACGATGCTCATGGTTTTGGCGTTCTTGGTGAAAACGGTTGCGGAACACTGGAACATTGGGGATTTGACTATTCAATGGTCAACCGAACCATGCAAGACGACACGGATCATTTGGGGTTTGGCGGTTTTTCAACAATATCAACACGGTTGTTTAGTTGTTTTTCACTGAGTAAAGCGGTTGGCGGTTGTGGCGGTGTGATACCGGGCAGCGAATCGTTCATCCAACGATTAAAAGACCGCTCGTCAGTTTTTTTCGGTGCCAGTGCTCCGGCAAGTCCCGTCGCAGCAGCAACCGCCCAAGCCTTGTCCATCATCACTGAAAACTCAATCCGTCAGAAACTTCGTAAAAATATCTCCTTATTGAAAAACAGTTTACGGAATTTGGGATTGGAAATCAACGATTCACCGGTTCCGATCGTGATTCTGATGCTTGGCTCTTCCGGTAACATGCGCCGTATCCAGAAAGAACTTTCCCAAAAAGGTATTTTGATTTCCTATCTCCCGCGCTACGCCGGACTCGGTTCAACCGGAGCATTACGCATTGCCGTGTTCGCAACTCATACTTCAGAAATGATCGGGGAACTGGTCGATACACTCAAAAAAACTCTTTAACTCAAACAATTTTGTTTTTCCTTTCCCATTTTTTGTTTCCTTAATTTCTAAATTCCTATGCAACTTTTACCTGCAATTGATATTTTGAACGGAAAATGTGTTCGTTTACGGCAAGGCGATTATGGGCGGGAAACGGTCTATGCCGATCATCCCGTTGAAATGGCAAAACACTGGGTTCATCGCGGCACCGGATACTTGCATCTTGTTGATCTGGATGGAGCCAAAGACAAAAAACCGGTCAATCAACAAATTGTGTACGAAATTGTGAAAGCGGTCAATATTCCGGTGGAAATCGGCGGCGGAATTCGGAACGAAAAAACGATTCAGGATTATCTTAACGCCGGAGTTGACCGTGTGGTGATTGGTACACTGGCGTTCAAAGAACCGGAATGGTTTCAAAAAATGAGTGAACAATTTCCTGATAAATTGGTATTGGGTATTGATGCGCGTTACGGAATGGTTGCAACGGAAGGTTGGCTCGAAACAAGTCAAACTCCAGCAGTGGAATTAGCACAAACATTCCTTGATTTTCCGCTTGCCGCTTTGGTTTACACTGATATTGCTAAAGATGGAATGATGGGAGGACCGAATTTCGGCGAAATGGCGGCAATGCAAGAAGCGGTTCCGTTTCCGGTCATTGCTTCCGGCGGAGTAAGCTCGCTGGATGACATCCGCAAACTTCGTCAACTCGGTTTGTCGGCATGTATCATCGGCAAAGCACTGTATGAAGGAACCATTCAACTCGAAGACGCTCTGAATATCGCAACAGCACAATAAAAAATACCTGATTATTTCAGAATTTGGGGGCATCAGTGATTGGAGAATAATGCCAATTTTCGTCCCGTTAGGGATGCCCTATTGGTAGAAAACAGTATAACCAAATGATGGACGCAATGTTGGTGAAATTGATATTGGGCATTGATTCCAATTTTTACCAACATATCGTCCCTAACGGGACGAACATTTTTAATCGACCTCGTTTGCTACCAATAGGTTGTCCCTAGCGGGACAGAAATATCAATACCAATGCTCATCGTAATCAAATGATCCGCCAAAATAGGAAATAATCAGAAAAATTCGTAACTATTCAGTCGTTTTAGGAATTGCTCACCAAAGTACGCCAAGACCGACGACTGAATAGATACAAAAATTTTCGTAATATATCAGTGAAATATTTTTTTTAACTATTCAGTCGTTTCCTCCGAATGACCCCCCCTGCCCCTCCGAAGGAGGGGAATCATTCCCCTCCTTCGGAGGGGCAGGGGTGGTAAAAAATAAACTTCAATCTCCGAAAAATTCCACTGATATATTACCAATTTTGTGAAATTTCGAGAGTTTCGCAAGCGGGTGTATCACCTTTGCGTCAAAATTCCGCTTGCGAACTTTCCACGATCAACGATCAACTATCCACTATTCTGTTTTGGGCGGCTGATAGTTACGAATCTTTTATTTACTTTGATAGGGTTCCACTTGGAAATTGAACTTTCCGCCGGAAACAGGAACTTCAACCGTAATACCGGAAGTATTCGGTGACGAATATTTTTTGTCAATCAACGGAATCATCATGTTCATTCCGTCTTTTGTTTTACCGTCCAATTTCACTGCGCCGAAAATATAGACGTTATATTTTCCTTCGGGCAACCCGTCTTTCTCCGAAATCGAACCGACGACATAAGTTCCGTCCGGTT
>JAIROD010000887.1 GCA_031257725.1 Planctomycetaceae bacterium
ATTCCTAATCATATTGAAGTATCCATTCGTAACATGTCCGACCCGATTGCTTTAGAGTCTTTGATTTCCGATGTCATTGAAAGCCGGACGTTAGAAGAATTTGAGAATGCTTTAACGTAAAAATCCCAGAATGTTTGGTTTGGGGTTAGGTTGGTGATGATCTCAATTAATCAAATCAGTTTTTCTTGAACAAACCGACGTTCTGAGTAAATATTGGGGATGGAAAATATGGAAAACAAAATCAACGAAAAACCAGAACAATCCGAATCAACACGTCAAGGTAATATTTACGACGTTTTTGTCAAAAATATTTTCAGCCGTGTGTTGGTATTCGTTGATTTTTTGCTGAATTATGCGGATCCGGAATTTGTCGGTAAAATTGATTTAGACAAGATTTCTCCAGCGCCAACCCATTACATCACTCCGAAAGGTAAAGAACAAATTTTAGACTTGGTTTTTTCTTGTTCGCTTAAAAATCGAATTGATGCCAAAGTCATGATCCTTTTTGAACATGCCGGAAATACCTTCGACGATATCCCAGTTCGCTTGCTTTGTTATGCCACCTCCATTTGGTGGCAGGAACGTAAAGACGGTAAAACAGTTTTATCCGTCATTTATTTTATTGTCGTGCGTACCGGTGCGAAACCGCACCACGGACCTTATCCGACAGTAGCCGATTGGCTAACCAAAGATGAAAATGGTCAGCCGATGGGTTTTACGCCGGATGTTCATTATTACGTGGTTGATTTGCCGAAATATGATGTCAATCATTTACACGGAACACCGGAATTACGAGCGGCAATCGGTATTTTGAAAAATATGACGGAAGGTAATGAAGAGGAATTTGCCCACGCCATGTTGCCGATTGCGGAAATGGACGATGATCGGCAACAGCAAACGCTAACCAAAGAAATTCTCAATTTTGTCGATAAAGCTTTTATCGCCCACCATAAACGATTGGAAGCCGAAGCCATTCAGAAAGCATTAACCCCCATTTTTGATGAAAGGGCAGAAAACATGACAATCTCATTTTTTGATGAACTTAGAGCCGAAGGCGAAACAAAAGCCGGTCAAAATATAGTTTTAGCGGCGTTGCGTAAAAAATTCAGAACAATTCCTAATCATATTGAAGTATCCATTCGTAACATGTCCGACCCGATTGCTTTAGAGTCTTTGATTTCCGATGTCATTGAAAGCCGGACGTTAGAAGAATTTGAGAATGCTTTGACGTAAAAATCACCGTTTTTAATTGTAATGAAGTATGAAACATATTGTTATAGGTTTACTAAAATGAAACGACGTATTGTTATTACGGGCATTGGTTTGGTCACACCGCTTGGACATGAGGTTGAAACGGTTTGGCGAAAACTTCTGAATGGTGAATCTGGCGTTGGAAAAATTACTCTTTTTGATGCCGGTAATTTTCCGACCAAAATTGCGGCTGAAGTCAAGGATTTTGACATGTCCGTTATTGGTGAAAATCCGGCGGACTGGGAGCTTCAGGATCGTCACACCCAATTTGCGGTTGGTGCTGGTTTTAAGGCAATGGTAGATGCGGAACTTTGGGATGCAGCGACGAAGTCGAAAGCATTTCCGTATGATTCGGAACGGATTGGCGTTTATACTGGAGCCGGTGAAGGAAAACAAGATTTTGATAAATTTACCCAAATGGTTTTAGCCGGAGTTGGTGGTCAGGCGGATGGACAATTTGACATGGGAAAGTTTATCGAAAAGGGCATTGAAATTCTTAATCCGATTCGTGAACTGGAACAGGAACCGCACATGTCCGCAGCTCATTTGGCGGCAATGTTTCAGGCTTATGGTCCGAACGTAAACTGTCTTACGGCATGTGCCGCCAGTGCGCAGGCGGTTGGTGAAGCCGTTCAAATTATCAAACGTCGGGAAGCTGATATTATGATTGCCGGCGGGGCGCATTCGATGATTCATCCGTTTGGAGTTACCGGTTTCAATCTTTTAACGGCGTTAAGTACCAACAACGACAATCCGCACGGCGCATCACGTCCATTTGATAAAGAGCGTGACGGTTTTATTCTTGGTGAAGGAGCGGCGGTGGTGATTCTTGAAGAGCTCGAACATGCTCAAAAGCGCGGGGCGAAAATTTACGCGGAATTGGCGGGTTACGGTGCAACTTCCGACGCTTTCCGAATTACCGATATTCATCCGGAAGGTCGTGGAGCGGTGGGGTGTATGAGAATGGCACTTGACGATGCGGGACTTACTATTAACGATGTTGATTATATTAACGCGCATGGAACCAGTACTTCCGTGAATGACCGAGTGGAAACATTGGCAATCAAAACACTTTTTGGAGATCGAGCCAAACGGATTCCGGTGTCGAGTACGAAAAGTGTTACGGGTCATTTGGTTGCGGCAGCCGGAGCCAGTGAATTGATTTATTGCCTTTTGGCAATTCGTGACGGCATGTTGCCGCCGACCATGAATTACAAAACGCCTGATCCTGATTGTGATCTTGATTATGTTCCCAATAAAGCGCGAAAAGCCAAGTGTGATGTTGTACTGAGTAACAGTTTCGGATTTGGCGGTCAAAATGTAACGTTGGCAGTCAAAAGATTCCGATAATTGTTATGAATGACCGTTTCATTTCGTAACGGCTTATTTTTTACCTCATTGTTTTATCGTTGACGACATGAATGATCTAAAAATTTTTTCTGGACGAGCTAATCCCGGTTTAGCCAAACAGATTTGCGATTATCTTGGTATTCCTCAAGGTCAACTTACGGTTGGTAATTTTCCTGATGGGGAAACCCAATGTAAGATTGAGCAGGATGTTCGTGGTCAGGACATTTTTATTATTCAACCGACTTGTCCGCCGGTGAACGACAATTTGATGGAACTTTTGATATTGATTGAGAGTTTCAAGCGGGCGAGTGCTGATCGGGTTACGGCGGTGATACCTTATTTTGGTTATGCGCGGCAGGATCGGAAAGATGAAGGCAGAGTGCCGATTACTGCAAAATTGGTTGCCAACATTTTGACGCGTGCCGGAGCGGACCGGATTCTTTCAATGGATCTCCACGCCGCTCAGATTCAAGGTTTTTTTGACATTCCGGTGGATCATCTTACTGCTGCACCGGTTCTCGATAATTTTTTTCGGAATCTTGGTTATACGGAAGATCGGGTTGTGGTTGTCAGTCCTGATGAAGGCAGTATCAAACGGGCGGCATCCCATGTGAAATCACTTGGCGGGAGTTTGGCGATTATTGACAAACGCCGTTTTGGTAATCGTGTGGAGCAGGCTAATTTGATTGGCGGTCCGATTGAAGGAAAAATTACTTTGATTTTCGACGACATGATTAGCACGGGCAGTTCGATATGTGGGGCGGCTCATCTGGTTAAAAGGCATGGTGCCGAAAAGATTTATATCGGTGCAACTCATGGAGTTCTTTGCGGTAACGCCATTGCGAATATTCGTAATGCTCCGATTGAAAATATTATCCTGACCGATACAATTCCGTTACCGGAAGAGTTGCTACCGAATCTGAAAGTGTTAAGTGTTGCTCCTTTACTTGGTGAAGCGATACGCCGAATTCATTGCCATGAATCTGTTAGCCGTCTTTTCAGTGATATGCAATTATGGAGCGGAAAATAAAAACCGTTTCGGTCATTCGTATATTTTCTGATGATCTTGGAATCTGGAGAGGTAATAGACTTTTTCTCTAACCCTATTTTTATTTATTTTAGGGAATTGGTCTTGTGTTATTTTTTAAAATTCGTTAGTATTCGCGGTGCTTAGCAATGATTCCGATTCCTTTTTCCCTTAATTTTTCCGAGGTATTCCCCCGAAGCAACCAAGGCGCTTCGTTTAAGCAATCGCCAATTCAAAAAACTCTTTGGCGTGACGAAGTCCAGTTTTTACAAATTGCTCAAAATTCTCCGTGCTGCCGATGCCGCCCGTCACAAGTTTGGTGGTCGTCCGAGCCGTATTCCTCTTGAAAACAAACTCCTTTGGACGCTTCAATATTGGCGTGAATACCGCACGATGGAACATCTTGCCTATGAATATGGCACCGTCGTCAGCCATATTCACGATGAAATTGTTTGGATCGAAAATGTCCTTATCCAAGACGGTACTTTCCGTTTGCCTGGTAAAAAAGTCCTTCAAAATTCCAATTCGCCGTATCAGACGGTTGCGGTGGATGCGACGGAACATCCGATTGAACGTCCCCCAAAAAAACAAGAAGATTGGTACAGCGGCAAGAAAAAACAACATACCATTAAAACTCAACTCGTTATTTGTCTGGTCACCTTGACCATCATCTGTCTTGTTCAAGCGGAGGGGAAGGTTCACGATTTTCAGTTGTTCAAGGATGATCTTGGAAAGAGTTTGAGTGAAGATATTTTGGTGAAGGGAGACAGCGGATATCAAGGAATCGAGCATTGGCACAAAAATAGCCGAATCCCCATTAAAAAACCTAAAGATGGTGAATTATTGGAATTGGAAAAAGCCTATAATCGACGATTATCAAGAAAACGAGTTGCCATTGAACATGTCAACCGGACAATTAAAACTTTTCGTATTTTGAAAGACAGATACCGTAATCGATGCCAACGCCACGATATTCGTGTTGCACTCATCTGCGCGATAGTCAACGACGAAAGAACGAACAACAAAGCATAGAACCAAACGATTAAGAAACCGCCAAGGAACACATTGAAACTCCGATAAAAAACAAGACGCCAATCATCACGCTCAATA
>JAIROD010000891.1 GCA_031257725.1 Planctomycetaceae bacterium
AAATTCAGGAACACAACCAAACTACTGAATAAATACGTTTATTTTTTACCACCCCTGCCCCTCCGAAGGAGGGGAATTATTCCCCTCCTTCGGAGGGGCTAGGGGTGGTCATTCGGAGGAAACGACTGAATAGTTAAAAAAAAAAAAATTCACTGATATATTACGAATTTTTGTAATATATCAGTGGAATTTTCAAAGCAAGTTTATACCAAACCTTATTTTCACCTTATTTTTCAAACAAAACAACCTTAGTAGCCCAAAGGACTCCCTACAATCAACCTTATTACCTTATTAAAAAAAGGAACAATAAGGTAATAAGGTTTGTTGTTGTTGTTGTTTATTTTCATGCTGCTGAGGTTGTTTAGTTAAGAAAATAAGGTGAAAATAAGGTTTGTTAAAGCAATCCAATACGTTTTCGCAAATTCCGCTGATATATTACCAAAATAGGAATCATTGATGATTGCTTATATTTTGAAACAATTAAAAATAATTATCTTTTTTGCGGCGGTCGTCCATATTGACGGATATATTGTTTTATTTCTTGAATTTCTGCGATGGATTCCCATTGTGGCGTTCTCCAAATATACTGATTTGTTAATCGTGAAACTTCGCTTTCTGATAATTGAGGTTTTTGTATTTTGGTACTATTATTGATATTGGACGGCTGTGACGAAGAATTTCCGGTGTATTTCTTTTTGTTTAAATCATGCAAGACTTCTTCGGTGATTTCTTTACGGAGACGGTCTCTTTCTTCATTTTTTGTTTTTTCCTGTTCCGCTTGTTCTTTTTTGAGACGTTCGAATTCTATTCGTGCTGTTTCTGTTTCAATTCTTTTTAGACTGTCTGTTGCAATAATATCTCCTTGATCTGCCGCTTTGCGGTACCATTTTATTGCTTTCTCTTTATCTTGGTCAATACCGTAACCTTTTTCATAACAAACACCAAGATTTGATTGTGCGCTGGCAAAACCTTGTTCGGCGGCTTTGTGAAACCATGTAAACGCTTCTTTATAATCTTTGAGTACCCCATCACCTTTAAAATAACGTAATCCGCGTTCATAATTTTCAAAGGCTTGTTGTTTTTTCTCTTTCTTTAAAAGTTCTTGCCGTACTAATTCTGTTTGCCGATCCATTTCTTTTATTTCATCCAATTGATCTTTGGCAAGATAAAAATCTTGAGTCATCGCTTTATTAAAAAATTCCAGTGCTTTCTCTTTGTCCTTCGTAACACAATGACCTTCGAATAAACAATATCCATACAAAAATTCTCCTTCCGGTATATTTTTTTCCGCACATTTTCCCCAAAATTCAACTTTATCCGCACTAGATTTTAGGACAAAAGCGTGTTTCAATTTTCTATATTCAACTATATCCATTTCGATTTTTTTCTTCAACCGTTCAAGAGTGTCTTCCGACAACTCGGCAATTCTCGGATTTCCTCTTAAATCACCGAAAAATTGAGGGGTTTGTTCGTTTGGTTTTTTCAGTTTATCGCGGACATAACGAAAAGTATTGTCGCTGGCGTATTGATGTAATTCCAGGACATTAATACGTCCATCGTTATCCCAGTCCGCCTTACCGCCCAATCCTTCCGCTAAAAAGTACGAATAAACTCCATGAGATAATTCGGTACATTCATAAGAAAATTGATTGGGAGAACAAGCATGGAACTGAAGTACATTTTTCGCAACGTTGCGGTTTTTAAATTCTGCCGCGTCCAATTGTTTAATTGAACTTTTCTCGCGAATAGCACGTGAAGCAAAAAGGTTTTCCTGACATGCGTCGAGAAACAATAATTTGACTCTTGCCGGACATTCCGCAAATTTTTCATAAACCCAATCAACCGAAATAAGGGTTTCAAGAGCTTTTATATCTTCCGGCGATTTGGGAATTTCCATATCATACGGTGCCAAATACGCTTGATTGCCGATATTCAAACCGTGTCCGCAAAAAACGAAAAAGAATTGGTCATTGTCGCCTGTTTTGTTAATCAGACGATTGAGTTCTCGTTCAATATTTTCTTTCATCGGTGTCAACGATGTTTTACCGGCGGTATCGCAAACAACAACAACATTTTCCTGCTCATAACCTGCTTTCTGAAGTTGTTCCGCAAGATAATTCACATCGTTACAGGAAAACCTTAAGGGTTGAAGCGTTTTATAGTCATTCACGCCCACAAGCAAAGCGTAACGAATTCGTTTTGACTGCGGAGTTTCTGAAGGAGTATTTGTTTCGGAACGTTGCTTGAACGGATTCCCGTCACCACGTGATTGATGTGTATGTTTTTGAACATATTCCTGATCTTCCTTTGAAAGGAGATCAAATTTCACGTCAAACATTTTGTTCGTTTCGCCTTTTAATTCTACATTCTTAGTAACATCATCAAAACGAACAAATTCCGCTTCAATTTTATAGCCGGACGCTGTCCAAGTACGCATTTCCGCATACAAAGGTAACGACAAAATAAAAACAAAAACCATAAAGATGGAATAACGAATTGTTGTCATCGAAATTTCCTCACTCTCTAATAATAGGTTTATGAACAATTAAATTAAATAACATATTTTTTGCATTCATTATTTTAATGTTGTAACTATTTATATTAAATTATTCGGTGGTAGGCAACCTTTCGCCGAAAAACCACAACGGTTGATTTGGTTATTCGATTTCCAACTGTAAACAGGGGCAAGTCGGCGAGTATGCCGTATTGTTTAAAATGTTTCGGCGAAACACTGCCTACTTCTTATCTAAATTGTAACACAACAAACAACAATTAAGTGACTGCAAGAAGTATATTCCCGATGTTATTCAATCTCAATTTCTAATTCTTTTAATTGAGCAATTGCCTCTTTATGCTTTTGTTTCGCCGCTTTGCGAAACCATTTGACCGCTTCGGCTTTATCTTTGGCAACTCCATGACCCAATAAGTAACAATTTCCAAGCCGGTATTCTGCATCGCGGTATCCATCATTCGCCGCTTCACGATACCACTTAACCGCTTCTGTATAATTTGGGGAAATGCCGAAACCGCCGTTGAAATAACAATCTCCTATTGCGATTGCAGTGATACTAGAACCTGATTGTTTATATGCCTTGTGGTACCACTTGAGTGCTTCCGCATAATCTTTGTCAACAACTTCGCCGTCTTTGTAACAATCTCCAAGAGTCCTTTGTGCTGCGGCATACCCTTGTTCTGCTGCCTTGCGATACCATTTGATCGCTTCTTTATAATTTATTGGAACACCATTGCCCAATTCGTAACAACGTCCAAGTTTGTCTTGTGCCGGGGCAAATCCCTGTTCTGCTGCTTTACGAAACCATTTAACGGCTTCTTTCTCATCACCGATTTCATTGTTATAAAATAATTCTCCAAGAAAACATTGTGTTTCAATATGTCCTTGTTCCGCCGCTTTACGATACTGTTCTGCTGCTTTACGATACCACTTAATTGCTTCGGCATTATCCCGTAAAATGCCGTCGCCATGGTCATAACAATAGCCAAGATAATGCATTGCTTTTACATCACCCTTTTCTGCTGCTTTGTGAACCCAGTTAAACGCTTCGGCATCATCGCCGCCATATCGATAATAAAGACCAAACAAAAGATATGCTGGTGTATATCTCTGTTCTACAGATTTTTTTATCCAATCTATTCCCTCCATTTTATTGTCTTTTGTCTCAATTAATTTTAGCCCTAAGATTAATTGCCCGCGCGGGTCTCCTGTTTCTGCTGCTTTTCTGTAATAACTTGTCGAATCCACCATTTCAGTTAAATCTTTGCCAAAACTTGAGTTAAAATGATGTTTAAAATCTTTATCATAAAGTACCCCTTTACAAATCAAACCGGCAACCGAACCTGTATCAGCATGTTTGGCTCCTTTTTGGCACCATTCAACAGCTTTGTCATTATTACGGTAGATTCCGCATGCATCACCAATATAGTAACGAATAGCCAGTTCGAGTTGTGCATCGGCATCACCCTTTTCGGCTTTGACAATAAGGACATCAATCGGTAAATTCGTCAATTCATTTAATTCAGTAACATTGCGTTTGTTCAATTTACCACTAATTGGATTATCTTGTGATTCAATTTTGAACGGATTTTCATCTTGTTTTTTGTTTTGAGATTCGACGAAGAGTTGATCTTCGTTGGAGAGTTTATCCAACGCAACCGCTACGTTTTTGCCGTTGTTGGTTTTTAACCTGACGGTCTTTGCCGTTTCGTCAAAGGACACGAACTCCGCCTCAACCTTGTACGTTCCCGCTGTCCAAGTCCGTAACTCTGCACCGGCAACGTTACTTGCAAACAAAAGTAAGCAAACGCTTACAAAAAGTAATAAATTGTTTTTCATAAAAAATTTTCCTATTGGGTTGTAAAGTTAAGTTTTTCTATTGGACAATCCCTAAAGGGAGTTTACTAAATAGTTGTAATATATCAGTGGAATATTTTTTTTAGTAATATTTCAGTGGAATTTCCAAAACGTATTGTCATCGTTTCACCAAACCTTATTTTCAACCTTATTTTCTAAACAAAACAACCTTAGTAGCAACAAGGCAAAACAACACATAACCTTATTACCTTATTGGGATATTGTATGATCTCATTTGTTTGTATTTTTATGTTATTATTTTTTGAGGACATGGAATAAGGTAATAAGGTTTGTTTGTTGTGGAACAATGGCTACTAAGGTTGTTTTGTTTGAAAATAAGGTAAAAATAAGGTTTATTAAAGCAATTCAATATGTTTTAGCAAATTCCACCGAAATATTACAACAATGTTTACGTTTGAAATAGATTCCAACCTCTGATCTCTAATCTCTAACCCCTCTCTCTAAATAATGCCAACCCTAGCTCTTGCCGATATGAATCAATTAAGCGAAAGCGGTATTGATTTTGTTGATGAACCGTATTTCGAAAGTTTACTGAAACGCAAAGCGGATCCGGGACGAATCCGTGAAATTATTGCCAAATCAAAAAATAAGGAGGCTCTCGAAGTTGAAGAGACGGCGGCGTTGCTTAATGCCGATGAGCCGGAACTTATCGAACAGATTTTCGATACCGCACGGCAATTGAAAAAAGATGTATATGGCAACCGTATTGTTCTCTTTGCGCCGATTTATGTCGGCAATTATTGTATCAACGATTGCAAGTATTGCGGATTCCGCCGTAGTAACCCTGATTCCGTCCGCCGCACACTGACCGCCGAAGAATTACGAAAACAAATTGAAATGCTATTGAAAAAAGGACATAAACGGACGATAGCGGTATTCGGGGAACATCGGAATTACGGTCCTGAATATATTGCGGATTGTGTCAACGAAATCTATTCGGTTCAGGTCGGCAACAATTCGATTCGTCGTGTGAATATCAATGCGGCACCGCTTTCGCATGAAGGTTATCGGATTGTCAAAGCGGCTGGAATCGGGACATATCAGGTGTTTCAGGAAACCTATCATCACACAACTTACGCGAAAATGCATCCGAAAGGGACGCGGAAATCGAATTTTATGTGGCGGTTGGATTCTCCGGCGCGGGCGATTGAATCCGGTTGTGATGATGTGGGACTGGGGGCATTGTTCGGTCTTGCCGACTGGAAATTTGAAGTGTTGAGTCTTGTCGCTCACGCAACGCATTTAATGGAACATTATCATGTGGGACCGCACACGATCAGCTTTCCGCGAATCCGTCCGGCAATCGGCGTAACGATTAAAGAAGTGATGGAACACGATGTCAACGACAATGATTTCCTACGGCTTATTGCGATTTTGCGGTTATCGGTTCCTTACACAGGATTGATTGTTACGGCTCGCGAACCGGCAGCATTGCGCAAAACCGCACTTGGGTTTGGCGTTTCACAAATTGATGCCGGAGGCAGGATTGAGATTGGCGGTTACATTGAGTCGGGCGACGCTCAAGCGCAAGCTCTTGAAAAAGCGCAGTTTGAACTTGGCGATGTAAGATCGTTGGACGAGGTTATTTGTCAGTTGCTGAACGACGGTTATATTCCAAGTTTTTGTACGGCGTGTTATCGTTTGGGCCGTACCGGCGAGATATTTATGGAACATGCGATTCCCGGTTTTATCCAGAATATGTGTACACCGAATGCTCTGACAACATTGCAGGAATATTTAACCGACTTTGCCTCACCGGAAACCAAAGCCGCCGGTGAAAGAATATTGAAACAAGAGTTTGACAAAATTCCCGATGGTAAACGAAAATTCGACATTCTTGACCGAATTGAACGGATTCGCAATACGGATGAACGTGATTTGTATTTCTAACAAATTCGGTAACTATTCAGTAGCGATCATATTATTTATCGTAACTATTCAGCGGCGGTGAATGTTCCTTTTTTTGTCCCGTAGGGACAACATCTTGGTAGCCAACGAGGTCAATCAAAAACACTCGTCCCGCTAGGACGAAATGTTGGTAGAAAAAACACCAACGATCAATTCACCAACATTGCGTCCCTACGGGACGCGAATCATTTTGCGACCCCATTTTCTACCAATATGTCGTCCCTAGCGGGACGGAATTTTTTTGATCGTTCCCTTCGATTACTAACGTTCTCCCAAAATGGGAAATAATCAGCAAAAAGTACGCCAAGACTGACGACTGAATAGTTACCATAAATTAAAACCGTGCAGTATCTGGCAATCAATCCAATGTGGAATTTCTATCGTCATTGTACTTAAAAATTTGGTTTTGAACATTATCCCCAAAATCCCCAAAATTTGGAAGCGTTTGTTTGTTGTTTTGGGGTGATGTTCTCCCTACTCCCGTTAAAGGGTGCTGATCAATCCCCCTACCTGTAAGGGCAATAGATTAGTGGAGAGTTGATCGTGTTGCAAGCGGATTACGACCCGCTCATCCATCATTCCGCTAATGATCTACATTTAACTCTCCATTATCTACTGCCCTACCTGACGAGGCGAGTGGTTTTTAAATCAAATTTGTGTAAACTATTTTTTGTGGTTCTCAAGTAATATTTCAGCGGAATTTGCAAAGCAAGTTTATACAAACCTTATTTCCACCTTATTTTCTTAACTAAACAACCTTAGTAGCATGAACATAATAAAAAACCAACCTTATTACCTTAT
>JAIROD010000893.1 GCA_031257725.1 Planctomycetaceae bacterium
CCCACGAAACTCAACCCCTTTAGGGGTTGCACTAAAAAATATCAATCAAATTTAATACCGCTTTTGGACAACCCCTAAAGGGGTTGAGATAGTTGTGTGTCCGTTACCGCCGGTTGAAACCGGCGGTTATTCACGTTGAACCCCTAAAGGGGTTGTTGCTTATAATAAATCAACCGCAAAATGTAAAACATCCAATCGAGTGAATAGATTCAAAAAAAATATTCCACTGATATATTACCTTTTTTTAATAAGGTAATAAGGTTGGTATTTTATTTGTTTTTTTGCTACTAAGGTTTTTTTGTTAAATGGTTTAGTTTGGAAAATCAGGTTGAAAATAAGGTTACGGAGACAACGCTGTATCAACGTGTGCTTCACCCCCTCGCCGGTAATGATCGAACAAAAATTCCGTCCCGCTAGGGACGACATATTGGTAGAAACAATGGTCAATCAAAAACATGCGTCCCGTAGGGACGAAATGTTGGTAGAAAAAACACCCAATATAAATTTCACCAACATTGCGTCCCTACGGGACGCGAATAATTTTTGTTATGCCTTTTGCTACCAATATGTCGTCCCTAACGGGACGGAATTTTTGTTCAATCGTTAACGGCTGGGTTTACCCCGCATGTAACTGTCTATTTTAAACACGAAATACACGAAATTTCACGAAACACCCAAAAATTATACGAAAAGGACAGCAGAAATCTTTTTTTGTATTTTTTTGTATTTTTCTTGTTATTTCGTGTCTTTCGTGTTAAAAAAGTTAAAACAAAATAGACAATTACCACAAATTTAGTAACAAATGGGCAGAGGCGGTCAATGATTTTAGTGATGCTATTCCTAAAGCAAACCGGCGTGTTCGAGACACTGTTGTTACAAAGATTCAAGACACGTGGGATGTTGTTGCTTTTAAGCTTAAAATGAAATTACCGTCTTTCATTCAACAAGAAATTGAGAATGAAGTTAGTCCGTTGGCGGAACGATTTTATAATGCAATAAAAATTGCTTGCGATAAATTCAGTGCCGAATATCCGGATGTTTCGATAGACCGGAACAAAGTAAAAATATTGAACGTGTTATTGTTACCGCGCCATTGAAATTATTAAAAAACGGATTGACAATTGCCGATACGCCCGGATTCGGTGCTGCACAACTTGAAGGTGCGGAAGGTTCACACGAAAAAGCATTAAAAGATTATTTAGAAAAAAATGTTGCGCAAGCGTTTTGGATCGTGTTGGCGGAACAGGGGATTGGAAAGCGGGAAAAGGATTTCTACGATAAAGTATTCGGTTCGTTTTGCAGCGATGTTATTGTAACCGGTTGCGATGATTATACACCAAAAGACAAGGAACGTTTCCGTAAACGGTTTTTAGGATTTTTCGATTCGATGCCGATGTTTCATTTCGTTTCGGGAAAACTAGGTATTACAGCACGAACCGCCGACGGGGATGAAGAATTATTGCAGCTGTCTGGTATTCCGCAATTGGAACAACGTATCGCCACCCTAAACGGACGGCTGACTTCCGCAGAAGAATGTATCAAAAATACGGCAAAGGATTTACGGAATTGGCTGGAACATTACCATAACAGTAGCCAAGAAAGACATCTGCCCACATTTTGGCGTTCCGATAGTTGGGACAGATGGAATATAAACGTAACAACAGAATTAGAAAAAGAATTAACAGCCATTTTAAATTTTTAACAACTGAACCAAAACAAACCTCGATAATTTGCAACAAAAAATAGATGTCATCCCCTCAAATTGCTCTCGTCGGCACAACCCGTGCCGGTAAATCCGTATTAATGACCGTTTTGGCGAAACGGCTGGAAAATAAACGTAACGGTGTTTGGCTCAAACCGCTTGGCAAAACCTATTCTCAAATTGAAGAGTGGTGGGATACGTTGCAATCTGGTGAATGGTTGCCGCCGACCACTCCCGGAACATTGCTCGAACTCAACTGGGATTTATGTATTCAGGATAAAAGAATCCCGATGCGGATGTTCGATTACGCCGGTGAAAATCTGACTGATTTGTTCAGCGGCAAAGCCGATAATCAACAGGGAGCAGCAAAGGAATTTTTTGATAAAGTCAAAGACAACTTCGACAATTCTACTATAATAATCGTACTCCTCAACCTTGAAAGTTTTCTTGACCCAGACAAAAAAACAGTACGTGAAAACAAAGGAACGCCCATTAACGCAATGACTGATTTCCTGAAACAGGCGAAGAACCGTAGCGAAGAACTGCATATCGCTTTTGTATTCACGGCATTTGACCGATACAAGGCAACTATCGAAGGAAGTCGAAGTAAATATGGTTCTTATGAAAAGTTTCTCCGTCAGGAAATTCCGCCGTTGTATAACGAATTTATTGATACAAATTCTCCGGTAAGAGTTTTCGCGGTTTCAGCGGTTGCCGATACAGAAACATTTACTGACACAGCTACCGGTAAAACAGAAAGTCGCCCTAAACCGGGTTTTCGTTCTGAAGGAATTGCTGAGTTTTTAATTCCTTGGTTATCGCAAGCGGTATTAGGGGCGCAAACACAAATTGATATCCAAAACGAGGAAGCACGGCAAGATGCCGAAAATGGAAAATACGTTACCGAATTGGTATCACAATGGAATAGTATTGTGAATTCAGAAGAATTGCAGGCGGTAGAACGTATCATTACAGAGGCAAACAAACCATTACCGTATCCAAACCGTCCCGGGGCATCAGCACTAAATACGGAACGCAATAAGGTATTGAATTACGCGATAGATTTACGTAGCAAAATCCAAACCCGTCAATGGGAAAACACAAAA
>JAIROD010000894.1 GCA_031257725.1 Planctomycetaceae bacterium
TAATCTTTTTAACGTGAAACACACGAAATTACACGAAACATACGAAAAAAAATTTTTGTTGCCATTTGTAATTATTCCGTTGCGATTCTATTGCTTATCATCAGGCAAATAATTACACGGCGCCTACCTTGTAAAATCCCCAACAAAACAACGTTTCAAAAAAATTAAAATAGACCGTTACTTACTCCTCCGTTTCGTCAAACATTGAATTGTTCGTTTCGTTTTTTATTTTATTGAAATTTTTTATTCCTTTTGCCAATAATATTGTTCCAAATATGAATATGATTATTCCGATGAAATCAAACCACATTGGTTGAAATACTCCATTGGAATATGTGTTAAATCCGGTTAGCGTAAATGTATTTCTGCTTCCGATAATAATTACGTAGAGCGCATTGTTAAAGAAATGTATGTAGATACATAACAATAATGAGCCTGTTCTTAAACAAATAAAAGCGGAAATCAGTCCTATGATAAATGCTGATACAAATTGCCACGGATTCAAATGCCAGAGACCAAATAATAAGGCACTAACAATAACAGCCTTTCTTTCTGAATAATTGTTCTTTAATCCGCCCAGTATTATTCCTCTAAAAAGCATTTCTTCTGTAATCGCCGGTATTATTGCAACTGATATTATCGACATAAAGAATATTTGTTCAATTACCATTGATTCAAAATGTCTAATCAAAAAATCCGGCGGCGGGACAAAATAATCGACAATATTATCGAGTTCAGATGATAAGATACAGAAACCAACCATAAATACAGTTGTTGCCCGCCAAAGTTCAGACGAGACTTTATTAAATTTAAATACATCATTAAATTTTTGTTTTGTTTTTATAAATCCAAATAAAATAACGATGCCTAACAACAATAATCTTAACAACATCTCTAAAATTCCGTCTAACATGATGTCAACAGCAATTCCCAATATGCCGCAAATAATACCGACAATAATACTCAACCCCAACGCCATTCCCCAAGACACGATGCAAAGTATCACTGCGTCTTTTATTGTCGGATACGCTTTAATATCCATTTTATTCCTCATTGCAAAACGAATTTATAGCAACAATAACACTATTTATTATGTAAATTTTTTAGTTACGAGTCGGGTTTTCCTGATATTCTGTTAAAATTTCCTTTGCTTTTTTGTAACCGATCCCGAAACGTTCCGCACCGGCGTTGTGGAGTTTGAGTAAAATATCCAAACTGCTAACACCTCCGGCGGCTTTGACACGTGCGGCATTTCCGACGGTTTGTTTCATTAATTGAACCTGTTCAACGGTTGTTCCGCCCGCGACCCAACCGGTTCCGGTTTTTACCCAGTCGGCACCGGCACGGACAGCAATTTCCGAAGCGGTTTTAATTTGATCCGGCGAAAGATAATTACATTCAAGAATTACTTTCAACGGTGTTGAACCGATGGTTTGTTTAACGGAATGAATATCGGTTTCCACTTTTGTAAACTGTTCGGAAAGGAATTGACCGATATTCATCACCATATCAATTTCCGCACAGCCGAGTTGGGTCAATTCTTTTGCCTGAAACATTTTTGTTGCAGTGGTTTCCGCTCCGCTTGGAAAACCGACCACTCCGCCGACGACAGTATCGGTAACACCGTTCAGAAGTTCAATCAATTCCGCAGTGAAGGCGGGCAGTGCGAATGCGGCGACACAATGCTGTTGACGAGCGAGTGTTGCGGTCTTTTGTACATCATTCCGGTTGGAATCGGCGCGAACCGCGCTAACATCAATCATCGCCGCAAGTTGTTGGAGAGACATCATGGGATTGAAATAGTTTGTTGTTGGTTTGTTTTCGGTTTTTTTATAACAGAAAATTCTCTGCGTTAAATTTCATAAACCGAAAGCATTTTTGAAAGCGTTTGCGATTTCGGGGTGTAATGATTCGTTAATTCCGTTTTCGTCGAAGGGGAGTTCCATTGCGGCGAGGTCATGTTTAAGTTGAATGGTTTCCTGTTCCGGCGAAATGCGCGGCGGTGTTTCACGTTGAAGCGGGGTGAGCCAGGCGTTGAGGGTATGACCGCCGTCAACAAGCAGATCGAGACCAGTTACATAATTTGACGCTTCCGATGCAAGAAAAATTACGGGACCATAAAGGTCTTCGGGACGTTGGACATAACCGAGCGGGGTTAATTCTCTGATTCGTGTGCGGACTTCCAACGGGGTTGAGGCGTGCATTGGCGAGAGGATATAACTTGGACTGATACAGTTGACGTTAATATTGTATGTTCCCCATTCGGCGGCAAGCATTCGTGTTAATTCAACAACGCCGCCTTTGGACGCATTGTAGGAAGCGTTACAGTTACAGATTCGCGCGGACATGGACGCGGTATTGATAATTTTACCGCCGACCGGATTTTGTTTCACAAACTGACGGGCTTCCGCTTGGGCGCAAAAATACATTCCGGTCAAGTTGACGTTAATCACTTTGTTCCAATTTTCGGGTGAAAAATCCAGATCGCCGCCGAGAATACCGATACCGGCGTTGTTGACACCGATATCGAGTTGTCCGAATTGTTCGACAATCTCTTCAATCATTGCGTCAACCTGTTCTTTTTTAGTAACATCACAACGGACAAAGAGGGAATTTCTGCCGAATGATTTTATTTCATCGGAAGTTTTTTGCCCTGTTTTCTCGTCGAGATCAACGATAGCGACATCAGCGCCGGCTTGGGCTAACGCCGCCGCGTAACCGCGTCCAATTCCGACTGCCGCACCTGTAACAAGTGCTTTTTTACCGGTTAAATCGAATAAATGTTGGGTCATTGAAAACCTCTTTCTCTAATATTTTTTTCTGAAACCTCTATTTATTGAGGCGGTTCAACTAATATATTATAAGGTTGCGGTGATTTGTCAACTATTACCGACAATCCTGAAGTGTCCGGATTGGTCAGTTTTGAGTGAATTAATGGACGTGACGGAGCGGGAAAAAGATTCTCTGGATTATCGAGTAATTCAACAACCCCTGAAATACTGACTCGATACGTTCCCGGCGGAATACCGTTATTTTCACGGGACGTTCCGGCGGTAAAAGTTCCGTCCGGTCGAATTGGCGCAGTGGACATGTTCACGCCGTTATCGAAAACAACAACTCCTGCTGTTAGAGGACTTCCGTCTTCAAAAGTTACTTTGCCTCCGAATTTCACATTCCCATTATTGCAGCCGTTGAAACTCGTCAGGCACAACAGCAGCAACATCATCAGAAAAACATTTTTCATACTTCTAAAATTGGTCATAAGAAAATCTCCTTAATTTTTTGTTGTAATTATTATAATTATTGGAATAAAATTGATAAAACGTAACTATTCAGTCGCGGTGAATGTTCGTTTTTCTGTCCCGATAGGGACAACATATTGGTAGAAAGCGATTACGATTAAAAATGTTCGTCCCGTTAGGGACGATATGTTGGTAAAA
>JAIROD010000895.1 GCA_031257725.1 Planctomycetaceae bacterium
GAGATTGGGGGGAAGGGGGTGTATGCGCTGACAACAAAAATCAACTCAAAATTGCCGCCAAAATTCTTGCCCATCTTACTTAATTTGTCCATATTCACTCCCCAATAATTAACGTTGCAATATCGCGCGGAAGATGAAATATCCGGGTTAGGCAATCGAACCCGCCGCGATGCGGCGGGCTGGTATGTATTGCCCTTTCAGGGCGAAGGATTGATCAGCAAGCCCAAGCCCTAACGTAAGTGGGGAGAACATCACCCCCAAACGCTCCCATTATTAGAGATGCCCAATTTAGTAACAGTGAGTATTCCTTTTTCTGTTTCGTTACGGACAATAATTGGTAACAAACTATTTTTTTCCGAGAAGACGTTGTCGGTGGAAAAATTCGGTCAGGATTGCTCCGCATGGTTCGGCAAGAACTCCGGCAATCACTTCACAACGATGGTTAAGCCGGTCGTCTCCGAGTAACGAAAAAAGCGACGCAACCGCTCCGGCTTTCGGATCGGCGGCACCATAGACAACTGTTGGAATTCGGGCTTGCAGAATTGCACCGGCACACATTGGGCATGGCTCCAACGTAACATAAAGAACGCAATGTTCAAGCCGCCACGAATGTAACGCTTCAGCGGCTTGCGTGATTGCAATCATTTCCGCATGCGCAGTCGGATCACACAGTTGCTCCCGCTGATTGTGGGCGGACGCAATCATGCGAAAATCACGGTGTAAAATCACCGCACCGACTGGAACTTCATTTTCCTCCGCCGCAGCCTGTGCCTCCTGTAACGCAAAACGCATAAAATGTTCGTGAGAGGGATCGTGTGGATTCATGTTATTATTATTTTTTTTGTTGTTGTAACTATTCGGCGGATATTTCGGATTAACCGCAACGTGTGCTAAGGTTTCGCAAAGAATGCAAAGAACGATAATATACTTGTCATAACGAGGTTCATCCCGACGCTAACTTCGTATTGTTTTGTAACAAATTTTCTTTTTACTTTTTTTTCAGCCGTTCAATTTCATGCAGCCATAAACGGGCGTTGGCATCACTTGGCATTCGCCAATCACCGCGCGGCGACAAATTGACCGAACCCACTTTGGTTCCGTCCGGCATACAACTACGCTTAAACTGTTGACTGAAAAACCGCCGATAAAAAACCTCCATCCATCTTAATAGAACAGATTCTTCATAAATGTTCTTAAAAGCGTGTCGGGCTAAAAAATAAATTTTTTCCGGCGAAAAGCCATAACGTAACATATAAAAAAGAAAGAAGTCATGCAACTCATAAGGACCGATCAAATCTTCCGTAAATTGCGTCATTGCGCCTTCAGAATCAACCGGCAATAATTCAGGGCTGACCGGTGTTTCGATAATATCGCGTAATGTTTTCTGAGTTTCCGTTTCTGTTTCCGTATTCATTTTGTTTTCTGTTACCCATTTTACCAGATGCCGAACCAATGTTTTAGGGATTCCGGCATTCACGCCGTACATTGAGATATGATCGCCGTTATAAGTTGCCCATCCCAACGCCAGTTCCGACATATCGCCGGTACCCACAACCAATCCGTTTAACTGATTCGCTAAATCCATCAGAATTTGTGTTCGTTCACGCGCTTGCGTGTTTTCGTAGGTAATATCATGTTGCGCAATATTATGGCGAATATCTTTAAAATGTTGTTCACAAGCAGCGGTAATATTAATTTCTTTAACGGTAATTCCAAGCGATTTCATCAAACGGCAAGCATTTTGATGCGTTCGGTTGGAAGTGCCGAATCCGGGCATCGTTACGCCGCAAATCATGTTACGCGGCAATCTCAACTGATCCGCCGTTTTAACGCAGACCAGTAACGCCAATGTCGAATCCAAACCGCCGGAAACTCCTAAAATTAACGAACTCGCCGACGTATGGACTAACCGTTTCGCTAAACCAAGTAATTGTATCGAAAAAATCTCCCCGCAGCTTTCATCGTAATTATCAGTTACCGGAATAAATGGAGCGGGATTAACGAAACGGTTTAATGGAAAATGTTCTTTCGGCGGATTCGTTGAAATCAATGTTTCCACAGCATAATTCGTACAATAAACTGATGGTTTACCGATAAATGTTGTATTTTTTTGCCGTTCCGCATTTAATAAGTCAACATCAAGATCACTGAAAATCAATTGCTCTTTGAGTTGAAAACGTTTGGATTCCGCCAGCAATTTACCGTTTTCATAAATATAAGCGTTACCGGTATAAACGACATCGGTTGTCGATTCGCCAAAACCGGCGGAAGTGTAAATATAACCTGCCTGACAACGCGCCGACTGTTGACTGATCAGAGATTTAACATATTGTTGTTTTCCAATCAATTCGTTACTCGCCGACAGATTGAAAATCAAAGACGCTCCGGACATTGTGTGACCGGAACTTGGCGGAATCACCGACCAAACATCTTCACAAATCTCCACCGCAAATTTTGCGCAACCAATATCAAACAGAATATTCGTCCCAAAAAGAACTTCTCTGCCGGCATAACGAATTGTTCGAGGAGAAATTTCGGCAACGGATTTGTATGATTGAAACCAACGTTTTTCGTAAAATTCCGCATAATTCGGAAGATAAGTTTTCGGAACAATTCCTCTGACACGACCTTCAAAACAGATAAGCGCACTGTTGTACAATTTAGAGTTATGCTCAATCGGGACTCCAATGATAAAGCCAATCGGCAGATCGGCGGTTTCTTTCAGTAATTCGGTAACATTTTCTTCGGCAGCCCGAATCAATTTTTTCTGAAAAAACAAATCGCCGCAACTATACGCTGTTACGGATAATTCGGGAAAACAAATGATTCGTACTCCCTGCGTGGAAGCATTGAAAATCATTGTTTTTATCTGCTGTACATTAAATTCGCAATCAGCAACCCGAACTTCCGGAATTGCCGCCGCAACTTTTAAAAAACCAAAATCGCTCATAAAAAAAATTTGACTAAAATAAAAATAAAAATAAAAATAAAAATCATTCGTCCCGTAAGGATGCAATGTCGGTAAGATTTATTTATTGATTGATTCCTGATTTTACCAACATTTCGTCTCTAACGGGACAGAGAAATGAACATTCACTGCGGCTGAATAGTTACAAACTTTCTTTGGTGTCTTGTCAAAATGATACTTTTTGTGATATGATATTTTTTGTCGGTACGGTTTTCCGTCATTCCTTTTAGTATATTCTATTTTATCAATTATTCAATTACGATGTATCAACGTAGTTTTTCGTTATTATCGCCTGAAAACAGTTTGCTTTTTGTTGTGGATATTCAGGAGCGGCTGATGCCGGCAATTAACAAGGGTGATACGGTTATTTTCAACACGCGCCGACTTCTTGATTCGGCACACTTATTAGGGATTCCCATTATTATTTCGGAACAATATCCCAAAGGACTTGGCGCAACGGTGAACGAACTGACTCCGGCAATTCCCCAAACAACACCAATAATCGCCAAAAAATCATTCAGCGTTTGTGCCGTCGAAGAAATTCGGAAAGAACTCGAAAAATATCCCGTTTCAAAAATTGTTCTTTGTGGAGTTGAAACGCATGTCTGTATTTTACAATCGGCGTTTGATCTTTTGGCAATGGGTCAAGAAGTTGTTTTGATTGCGGATGCTGTTGGCAGCCGATTTCCGATTGACCATGAAATAGCGATTCGCCGTTTGGAATCATTTGGAGTGACGTTGGCAACCGCAGAGTCTGTTATTTTTGAATGGTGTGGTACGTCGGAACATCCGCTGTTCAAAAATATTAGCCGACTCGCAAAAGAAAAAAACGGAAACAGTGAACAAGACGCAGGAATTTAAGTTTTTTTACAGTTGGGCATCTCTCATAATTCAATTTTTTATTTTCAACTTATTAATTAATAGTTAATAGTTATCAACGGCGGGGTTTACCCTGTATTTTGTGGTTAAGTCTAACAACGCGGGGCAAGCCCACGCCGTTAACTTTCGGTAAATTCTGATATATTACAATTCCGAAAAATACCACAATAAATTAGTTGCAAAAAATATGAAAAAATAGGCGTAAACTATTAACATAAAAGAATATACGAAGATTATAGCGGTATTAGGGACTAATGGGACAATAATCTTTAAAGGAAAAAACTTTTGACTCTCTTGAAAATAGGGAAAAAATAAGAGATAATGTCTCGTTATACTGTAGTAACTGTCTATTTTAAACACAAACGACACGAAACACACGAAAATTATACGAAATGGACAATAGAAATCTTTTTTGTATTTTTCTTGTTATTTCGTGTGTTTTGTGTATTTCGTGTTAAAAAGGGTTAAAAAGGTTAAAACAAAATAGACAATTACATACCGTATTGTTGTGGTGTAACATCATTGTCGATGTTATCAGATTATTTGTTTACTTTAATAGTTAAGGATTTTAATTATGTCATCAACTTCAATTTCTCCAATGTTCTCGTCGTCTTCGCGGCGTGATTTTTTGAAAACATTCGGAACACTTACTGCCGGTTCCGTTTTGTCAGGAACAATGATTCCTAAAGTTCATGCCGCAGAAGACAATACCATTAAAATTGGTCTTGTCGGTTGCGGCGGGCGTGGGCGCGGCGCAATCTATCAGGCTCTTCACACACAAGGTCCTACCAAATTAGCGGCTATCGGCGACGCTTTTGTTGACCGTGCAAAAAATGTTCTCGAATTTCTCAAAAAAGATGAGTTTGCCGCTCCAAAACTGGATGTCGGCGACCATGTTTTCGGAGATCTCGATAATTACAAAAAAGTTATTGATGTGCTTTCGCCCGGCGATGTCGTCATTTTGGCAACTCCGCCGGCATTTCGTCCGCACCATTTCGCTTATGCAGTAGAAAAAGGCGTTCATATTTTTGCGGAAAAACCGTTGGCGGTTGATACGCCGGGTTGCAAAAAAATGCTCGCCGCGAATGAAATTGCAAAACAGAAAAATCTCAAAGTTGCCGTCGGTTTGAATAACCGGCATTATTGGCGAACTGAAGAAACAATTAAAGCAATTCAGGACGGCGAAATCGGCGATATTATTGCGTGTTGGGTTTATCGGTTACAACCAGAGTTTCCGCTCATTCACAACCCAAACTTAACGCCGCTTCAAAATCAGTTACTCGGCTTTCAAAACTGGACATGGGGCAATGGAAGTTACATGGTCGATTGGATGATTCACAATATTGATATTTGTTGCTGGGCACACGGTGAACAAGTTCCCGTCTCGGTTCAGGGACAAGGCGGTCGTCAAGTACGTAAATACAACGATCAAATGTATGATCATTGCGCTTATGAATATCGTTTCGACGATGGAGTCAAAATGATGGTTCAGTTACGGCAAATCACCAAAGCATGGCGTTCCTTCCGCTCCGTTATTCACGGAACAAAAGGTTGTGCGGTTGTTGGCGAAGGGGTCGGCAATCCGGTGATTTATAAAGGACTGAAAGAAATTCCCGAAAATATCGTGTGGAAACCCCAAGCCTCCGGTTGTGATTCGTATCAAGAAGAACAAAACCGGTTATTTCAAGCAATTCGGGAAGATAAATTGTGGAATGAAATTGAACACGGCGTGCAAGCCACATTCACTTCAATTATGGGACGTATGGCGGTCGATTCCGGTCTGGAACTTTCCTACGATACCTGTTGGAATTCAACGTATGAACTCGCTCCGGGTATTGAAAACTGGACGCTCGAAAGCGAAGCCCCCATTAAACCGGACGAAAACGGAATATACCGTACAGCAATTCCCGGTGAAACAAAAGAATTTTAGTAATAGATCAGTGGAATTTTCGCAAGGTAGGCAATGTTTCGTAACTGTCTATTTTAATTTTTGGTAATATTTCAGTGAAGTTTTTTACATCCCAGCGGGATGTTTCCAACCTAGCCGTTGGTTTTGCGTTGTAACAATAGGGAATCAATGTTTTTATCTGAATAACGCAATACCAACGGAACAAAATGGTAAAATGATAATCCTGTTATTTTTCCGTGTGTACGGTGAGTACACCGCACACACGGCTACATTGGAAATGTCCTTGCAGGACTAATAAAAATTAAAA
>JAIROD010000102.1 GCA_031257725.1 Planctomycetaceae bacterium
GCATCAATTTCACCAATATTGCGTCCCTACGGGACGCGGATCATTTTGTTATACCGTTTTCTACCAAGATGTCGTCCCTAACGGGACGGGAATATTCGGAAAGACAACCAAACCACTGAATAGATACAACTATTAACTATTCCACTATTCACTATTTTTAAAACATTCCGCATAATTGATGAAATCGATAAATTTTGCCGATTATACCTGAGAAGTTTTTAAGATGTTTTTATATCGACAGACCTAACCCTAATTTCCCCCATGAGACCTATTCGGTTTATTTTCGCAATTCATAACCATCAGCCCATCGGTAATTTCGGACATGTTTTTGAACAGGCTTATCAGGAAAGTTATCTTCCGTTTCTTGATGTTTTCGAAGGGTATGGCAAAATCAAATTGACGCTTCACACAAGCGGTTCCCTATTCGAATGGTTGGCGGAAGAACATCCCGAATATCTGGAACGGGTTGCGGCTCTTATCCGTCAGCACCGGATCGAAATAATCGGAGGACCGTTTTTCGAACCAATTCTTGCCATGTTGCCGTCACGCGACCGAATCGGGCAAATTGAAATGTTTTCCGACCGGCTTAAAAAACGGTTAAGTGCGAATGTTGCCGGTCTCTGGATTCCCGAACGGGTTTGGGAACAAAGTTATGTGCGGGATTTGTCGGAAGCCGGAATGCTTTACACCATCCTCGACGATTCCCACCTCAAATTCGCCGGAATCAAAGAGTCCGCTCTGACAAGACATTATCTGACTGAAGACGACGGTAGAACAATCAATGTTTTTCCCGGCAGCGAAAAATTACGGTATTTAATTCCGTTTGGTCAGGTTGAAGATATTATCTCGTATCTGTCGGAAATTTCAGAACAAGACCCGCAGGCAGTTCTTGTTCACGCCGATGACGGTGAAAAATTCGGTTCTTGGCCCGAAACATATCGGCATGTTTACGAAGATAAATGGTTACACCGTTTTTTTGATGCGTTGTCGGAAAACAGCGATTGGATTATCACCACCACACCGTCTGAAGCAATCGCATCGGTTCCGCCGCTTGGCAAAATTTATATTCCTGACGGCAGTTACCGTGAAATGACCGAATGGGTTCTGGAGCCGGACCGGCAACTTGAAATCAATCAACTCCGCAACGAAATGGAACACGATGCCCGTTGGCTTATCATTAAAAAATTCCTGCATGGCGGTTTCTGGCGGAATTTCAAGGTTCGCTACCCTGAGTCGGATGAAATGTATTGCCGTATGATGCATGTCAGTTCACGGCTTTGCAATGCGATAGAGCAAGGTTGGAGCGGTGCGGATATTGATTTGGCAAGGGAATCGCTGTACCGGAGTCAATGTAATTGCGGGTATTGGCATGGCGCCTTCGGCGGAATTTACCTGCCGCATTTGCGTAATGCGGTCTATCGGGAACTGATTAAATCCGACAACTTGATTGACGCTGCGACTGACCGGTTGGGAACATGGGTGGAATCGCAAACCGCCGACTTCAATTTTGACGGCAAAAACGAGGTTCGGCTGACCAACGATCAACTCAATTTGTTGACCGTTCCTCATCTTGGCGGAATGTTGTACGAATTAGACATTAAATCAATTACACACAATCTTCTGGCAACATTGACACGAAAACCCGAAGCGTATCACCAAAAAATTGCGCAACGTCATCAATTTGAAGGAAACGGAAATCCAAGAATTATTTTTAAGCAGGAAGGTCTTGAACGGAGACTTCAATACGATTGGTATCCGCGCAAAAGTTTGATTGATTTGTTTTACGATTACGATACTGATTTTGATGCGGTTCGGCAATCGCGCGTCGGTCAACACGGCGAGTTTGTTCTGGCGGAATACGATGCTGTTGTCCGTAAAAAAACGGGACGTGTTCAGATTCTGCTGTCGCGTGAAGCGCATGCTTATGGCGCAATGATTCGGATTGACAAGGGAATTACATTAAGTGAAGGGAGTTCTGTTGTCGAAATTGCATACCGGCTTAGCAATTTGCCCAAAGATTACCGGATTCATTTTGCGGTGGAAATGAATTTTGCCGGAATGCCGGGCGGAGTGGAAAACCGATACTTTCACAGTTCAGGCGGTCACAAAGGTCAACGGTTCGGAAATCTAAGTACGAATTTGGATTTGACCAACGGCAGGGAGATTGGGCTTTACGATGATTGGTTGGGGCTGGATGTTCGGCTAAAAACAAGCCGGCCAACAGATTTTTATGCGTTCCCGATTGAAACGGTGAGTCAATCGGTTGAAGGTTTTGAATTGGTACATCAATCAGTTGCGGTACAACCGCATTGGCGGTTTATTCCCGATGAAACAGGAATTTGGTCGGTGGAAATGTTCCTTGAACTGGACGCCGCCATTGCCCAACAACGTGACCACAAAGCCCACGCATTCCTCAAAGATGCCGCAAAAATTCTCGTCGGTGAATTAAAGTAATAGGAACCTCTCCTCTTTGAATCACAGAATTTTGTAACTATTCAGCAGCAACCCTATTTATTTATCGTAATATATCAGCCGAATTTGCTAAAAAGAATAATAATTGTTTCAACTAACCTTATTTTTACCTTATTTTCCTAAACTAAACAACCTTAGTAGCAATAATTCCTACAAAAGACAAACCTTATTACCTTATTTTGATATTGTACGATTTGTATTGCACACATTTTTTGTATCAATCTTTTTTTGAGAAAATGGGATTTACTAAATAAGGTAATAAGGTTAGTTGTTGTTTTATCTTGTTGCTACTAAGGTTGTTTTGTTAAAAAAATAAGGTGAAAATAAGGTTTATTGAAACAGTATTCAAAAATTCCACTGAATAATTACTATTTATCAACAGTTCAATAATCAAAAGGTAGGCAATGTTTCGCCGAAACATTGCGT
>JAIROD010000104.1 GCA_031257725.1 Planctomycetaceae bacterium
TTTCCGAATATTCCCGTCCCGTTAGGGACGACATCTTGGTAGAAAACGGTATAACAAAATGATCCGCGTCCCGTAGGGACGCAATATTGGTGAAATTGATGCTTGGTATTTTTCTACTACCAATATTTCGTCCCTAACGGGACGAGCGTTTTTAATCGACATCATTTTCTACCAAGATGTTGTCCCTAACGGGACAGAAAAAGGAACATTGACCGCGACTGAATAGTTACTTTTTATTTTCAACCAATTAGTTAACGACGGGGGTTACTCCGTGTTTGGGGGTTAATTCGAACAACGCGGGGCAAGCCCACGCCGTTAACTTTCGGTAAATTCCGAATTATTAGAGATTCCCTTTACTTTTTTGTGTCTGTGTTAGGTTCTGTGTTGGACTCTGTATTGAATACTGGAATGGGCGGGGCGGCGAATAAATGTGTGGGGAGTTGACCGTCCCACTTTTCCACCGCCGATAACCAGATAAGTTCCGGTGTGGCATATTGTTTTTTGAGATTGAGTGCTTCGGCTTCCGCTTTGGCTCTTTCCATCACCGCCTCCGCTTCACCACGCGCAGTCTCCACCTTTTGCCTCGCCTCAAATTTATAACGCTCCAACTCTTTTTCCGCTTGCAATGCCCGTTGTTCTGCGGTCATCTTTTCTTCAATCGCCCGATTAAATTCCTGAGAAAAATCAAAATTGGTAATATTGACCGCATCAATAATCACCCCAAATTGTTGCATTCTCGAACTGATTGACTCCCGAATCCCCGCCGAAACATCAGAACGCTCCGTAATTAACGCCTCTGCGGTGTACTTGGCGGCTCCGGCTTTGAAGGATTCCTGAATCTGCGGTTCAATAACGGTCGCAAGATAATTGACCCCAATGTCTCGGAATAATTTCACCGCATTGTTTTTGTCAATACGGTAATTCACCACAATTTCGGCGTTGACTGTTTGAAGGTCTTTAGAAGCCGCTGCGGTTTTCACTTCCGCTTTTTTGATTTTTATGTCAAGCGGTTTGACAACCGTAATAAACGGAACAACCAAATGAACTCCTTCCGCCAGAGCATCCGGTTGCGCCTTGCCAAGTCGAACCACCACGCCAACATTGCCCGGTTCGACAATATGAATCGCGTTGTAAGAAATCACAATTGCCAATAATAAAATAAATCCTGCTATTATAGTAATCGGATGATTATTAACTTGTCGTTTTGACATGAATATTTAGGGGTAAAGGGTTGTGTTTCAGGAAAAGGTTGTTAGGAACATCGACGGGAATCGGTTAAAAATAATTTTTTGTCGAAGTTTTTAGGGATTTATTTTATTCCATTGGTATTGCACCGGCGAGTAGTTCGGCAACACGGACGCAGAAATTTTCATTCATCACCAACACTTCACCACGAGCCAGAAGTCGTCCATTGATGAAAATATCCACCGCATCGCCTGCCATTTTATCCAGCGGAACGACCGAACCTTTGCGGAGTTTCAGAACGTCTTCAAGATACATATTAGTTCGACCGAGTTCAATTTTAACGTCCAATTCAACTTCACTGATTTGATCCAGTGTTGCGTGTTCTGTACTTGGAACCGTTCCGCCAAATTCAGGAAACTGGAACTCAATCACTTCAGTTGGCAAATCCATTGGCGTCCCGGCAATCGAACGCAATGAATCTTCCGCACGTTTCAGAAGATAATCAATATCACCGCGTGGAATATTTTCTTCATCCTCTTCGGTAACAGATTCTTGGAATACTCCCGCATTTTCTTTGTATTCCGGCTGTTGAGTTGGCGGGGGTGCAAACGCGGAAGGACGAATGGGTTGAGTTTTTTGGGGAGTGGGAGTTACGGTTGGTTTTGCTGCCGGCGGGGTGGGGGTAGGCGAAGAAGGTTTGGGAGTTGTTGAGGTTCCGCCGCCAAACAAGGAATCCAACTCCGATTGTTCCAACGGTTTGGAGGACGGCGGACTGCCGCTGCCAGCCGGAACCGTTGCCGCCGCAGAAGATGAAGACGGAGACGAAGCGGGGGATGACGACGACGATTGAGCGGCACCAAATAAAGCGTCCAATTCACTTTGGTTCAGCACACCGCTTAATTCCTGTGCTGATGCCGGAGGAGGTGTTGGGGGTGTTGCCGGAGGCGGAGACACCCCGCTGCCAAGTAAACGCTCAATTTCATCTTGGTCTAAAGTATTATCGTTTCCCATTGGATTTCATTCCTATTCATTTTGGGGTCAAATCATTTCAATAATTGGGTCAGTACACAACACGCCTTGCACATAAGAGATTCCCAAAACCTCATTGATTGCTTTTTTCACTTTTCGCCGAATGGCTTCCAGTGAAACCTGATTACGATCATCGAGCGATGAAGCACGTAAAACAATCGTTACCGCATCCCGAATCGCATTTTGACGTTCAGCGTAAATTTTATCGTAAGCGGTTTCATCTTTTTTCTGAATCTGCACAATGATTGTTACCGTGAACACATCTGTAATTTGTTCCGAACCTTGCCGGATACTTTGAACCTTAAACTTTTCGCCAAGCGGTTTTTCCACAATCGGTGCTTTTTGCAAATCCGTTGTCGCAACAGGTTCTGTCGGAATATAAATATCGTCATTATTTAGTACCTCTCGTATTTTTAAAAGCTCTTTTTTAATTCGGTCTTGTGAGGGAAGCAGGAAATATAAAAAGGTAGTCTGAGCCAGAGCAACAATAACCAAACCGAGCAGAACATGGATTCGATATGATTTGGGTGGCGGCGGAGTTTCTTCGGCAACAGCGATTGGTTCCGGTTCCGGTTTTGGTTTTTCTTTAGCCATGTCGATCACTTTAAATATTCAAGAAAACCTCAAAAACTAAATACGATTGGTTTTGATTATTTTCACTCCGTTTGCCCCTAATGTTTTGTGAGGGAACATAGGGGCAAATGAGAGATTGGTGATAAAGGTTTTTTCGTAAAATTCTATAATCGTATCTTAACAATTTTATAATGATTGGAAAAGAGGGAAAAATTAAAATTTTCCCTAGCGTTCACGGGTTGGTTGTTTATTAGACCTTTTCGCTAACCGTAAACATGATGAAACAAGACGAACAGGTTTATTCAGGAAAGGAACGCACGCGTCCCGCGTGCATCCCCAGAGTTAGGGTGAGCGTTTTCCGTTTGTGGGTGATGGTTAATGAGGACGGTTGTTCTTTCGCCCTGAAAGGGCAACACAAGCCAGCCCGCCGCAACGCGGCGGGTAATGGTCAACACCATCAACGCCCTGAAAGGGCAGTAGATTAATGGAGAGTTGAACATGGATTGTTGAGAGTATCATCAAGCGGAATGATGGACGCGGGGGGCGTGTAATCCGCGTCTGAACGATGATTTTAATGATTGAATGAAGACGATGATTAAGAAAATTAAGAAAATCGTAATATATACGGGTAGAAATTGGTTGTTTTATTTGCAATCTCTCCCAGGTGCGTGTATCAAAAGGTAGGCAACCTTTCGCCGAAAGGTTTTTACTAAATACGGCGATAGCCGACTTGCCCCTGTTTCCCGCCGGCAATCAGTTTCCAAACCAGTCAGAAACACAAATTACACAATCGAATCTGATTCACTGTTGCCTATCGGCAACGCAACCGT
>JAIROD010000107.1 GCA_031257725.1 Planctomycetaceae bacterium
AAAAAAATATTCCACTGATATATTACAATTTCACCAATATTGCGTCCCTACGGGACGCGGATCATTTTGTTATACCGTTTTCTACCAAGATGTCGTCCCTAACGGGACGGGAATATTCGGAAAGACAACCAAACTACTGAATAGATACAAATAATCAACAAAAAAGTACGCCAAGACAGACGACTGAATCATTACAGATATTTTTTGTAATATATCAGTGGAATATTTTTTTAACTATTCAGTCGATTGGTTGCTTGTTATTGTTACTGCCGTTTTTTAACGTCTGCCATCGGGTCAACGCCGTAGGTGTTTCCCGTGAATAACCGCCGGTTTCAACCGGCGGTAACAGACCTACAAACCACCAACCCCTTTAGGGGTTGTCCAAAAGCGACATGGAAACTTGTAAACGATCTATTTTTAGTACAACCCCTAAAGGGGTTGAGTTTAGGGGGGGTGATACTTTGCCGCCGGTTAAAACCGGCGGTTATTCACGTTGAACCCCTAAAGGGGTTGTTGCTTGTAATAAATCAACCGCAAAAATGTAAAACCTCCAATCTAGTGAATAGATACAAAAAAATATTCCACTGATATATTACAAAAAATCAGGACAATTCAATGAAAATGATGGTCTATTTCGACCACTTTTTGAAAACACTCCCGATGGCGACTCAACTTTTTCGGCAGCGAGGACGCTGTCGCCACTCCTGGGTGCAGACGGAAAGGGAAAACCAGATCAACCGTTGCAACTGTGGGTGAAAACCTTTCGGCGAAAGGTTGCCTACCTGTTGAGTATTTCCTGATAATACATGACTGAATAGATGATACAAATTTGTTTTGTGTTTTTTGTGTGGGGAATCTCTAATAATTCAGAATTTACCGAACGTTAACGGCGTGGGCTTGCCCCGCGTTGTTAGGCTTAACCCCCAAACACGGGGTAAACCCCGTCGTTAACTATTAATTTATTAATTAATTGGTTGAAAATAAAAAATTGAATGATGAGAGATGCCCAACAGGATAAAATCGACTGAAATCGAATATAATCGCGAATTATTGGGCTGCCCAGCGAACCAGATTTCGGACTAGATTTTGAAATGCTTCGACTTCAAAATCCTTTTGATGACCGAGTGCGGTAAAGGCAACGCGGGTTTTGCCGTACATACGTGTCCATGTAAGCGGGACATTTTTCTGTTGTGATGACGAGGCGGTTTGATAAATTGTTGCGTCTTCTTTAACCGGAGTGGTGAAGTATAGGGAACCGACACTGTGCCAGCGAGCCGACGTAACCTCTTTCAGAATCGGTGAATCGGATTGAGACGCAACATTTTCAATGTCACTGCCAAGATCATCGTTTCCGTGACCGTGATAATTTCCGCCAAGAACATTACGGTCAAATTCTACCCAATTTTCACCGTGTTCCGGCAATACTTTGGCATTTGACACAAAAGCGTGAGATGCTGTTCGCAGTCCGACAAGACCACGACCGGAATGGACAAATTTTTTGACCTTTGCAAGTTGTTCTTTCGGCAACGCAAGACGGCGAACATAAACGACAAGAACATCGGCTTGGTCCAACACGTCAATATTAGGAAAATTCGCCGTGCCATGACCGTGTAGAATAACAACATCCCACCCGTTTTCTTTGCCCAACCGTTGCATTAACGGCGGAATAAGTTTGTCGGCATCGTAATGATCATCACTCACCATGACCGCGACAAGAGGTTTTTTCATTTCATTTTCCGGAGATTGAGCATAAAGCGGAACCGAAAAATATACTAACAACAAAATTGTTTCCAAAACAGATCGCATGGAAATTCCTAAAAAATGGTTTGAAGGATGAATTGTAAATGTTGACGGTTTGGGTTTTTCTGCAAAATTCAGTGTGTTCACGAATAAAAGTGAAGGCATCACAGGCGGGAACGTAGCAAAGTGAGCACACTGAATAATGGTAAGGCAAAATATACCAAAACAAACATGAAAAACAAGTACTCAATCACGTTGGAAATCCCTAAAAATACCATTTGCCCAAAAAACAATTTGTTTTACAAAATTATTGTCCTTAAAGTCCCTAACATTTTTTGTGTATAGGGAATCTCTCATCATTCAGAATTTACCGAAAGTTAACGGCGTGGGCTTGCCCCGCATTGTTAGGCTTAACCCCAAAACACGGGGTAAACCCCGTCGTTAACTAATTGCTTGAAAATAAAAAATTGAATTATTCGAGATGCCCTGAAATCTGTACTTGACAAATTTTCAAAATACGGATACACTCTGGACTGTCTTTTACCGACAATAAATGTTGTAAAGAGGAATTTCAATGGAATATCAGGATCAAAAAACAATAAAAGAACTACTGGTCTGCTGGATAACTGCGGCTGTGGTCTTTTTTTGCGCCTTAGTTCCTGTTCCCGGTTTATGTGATTGTGATAACTGCCCTCACGTCAATTCAACCCATTCGGAAAAAATTCTCAAAAACTGCCGTGTGCCGGATTGTTGCCGGTTGATTGGCAAAACAACGGCAAACTCTGACAATGGTCATAATCATTACTGCTCGTGCAATTGCGCCAATCCGCCCTCTGCAACTGTTTCCGCTTCAAATGGGTTTATTGTGTCGGATGAGTTGAAGATGTTGGTTCTCAATGCCTTTTTTACACCGACCGAAACAGTTATCAAGCCGGTTTTGGTAATTAATACTCAACAATTACCGATTTTCTGGCTTCCGGTACGTCTTCATCTGTTTCTGTTCGTCTTGCTGAATTGATGAAAATACGAAAAAAATTTCGTGTTTGTTTCTGTTGTCAATTTTTACTTTACCCTTATATTAATAGGAGTATGTGCAATGTCCCTATCAACTTCATCTTCATCACGTAGTAAGTCTTTTATCCAATCCGGCATGAAATCTTTTTTCCATGCGATTCCGAACATAATTGTTTTCCTGCTCATTGCCGGAACAATCTATGTCGGTCATCACACCGGTTGGAAGTTGCCCAAGTTTTCGGAACTGACGGGGAACAGTTTGAACACAATCAGCGATTGGTGTTCCGACCACCTCGTCCAAGAATCAAAATGTGTCGAATGTAAAACCGATTTGTTGCCCAAAGCAGCCGAATTCGGATTTTGCAAGGAACACGGTGTTGCCGAATGCGTTCTCCACCACCCCGAACTCGCCCAACTAAATAACGAAGCAAAATTGCCGCAATACAACACCGCCGCCGCAATTGCTTTAATCGCAAGGCGTGAAAATAACCCCGTCGATACCTTACACTCAAAACGCGTCCAGTTCGCAAGTATCGATAGTGTTACAAAGTCCGGCGTTAATGTCGATATTGTCAGTGAATCGCCTATCACCGAAATGATTACCACAAACGGGGAACTCATTTTTGATCCCAATCATGTCGCCTTGTTGTCGTCAAAAGTTCCCGGTACGGTTGCTGCGGTCTTGAAAAATATCGGCGATAAAGTCAATAACGGCGATATTCTCGCCCTAATCGACGCATCGCAAGTCGGACAACTCAAATCGGAATTTTTGAGAAATATCGTACAAATAAGATCGCAAAAAGATAACGTCGCCCGATTAACCCCGCTCGCCGCAACCAACGCCGTTACCAAACGCGAAATATTCGAAGCGGAAACCTTGTTGCAGGAAGCGGAAGTCGCCCTGCTCTCCACCCAACAATTTTTAGCCAATCTCGGTTTGGTGTTGCCGGAAGTTACCGATTCCGATGCCCCCAAAACTCTCGCAACAAAATTAAAGTTTCTCGGTATTCCCAATGAAATTGTTGAACAATTACCGCCGGTTACGCAAAGCGGGAATTTGTTACCGATTTTTGCACCGTTTGACGGTGAAGTGGTATCGTCGGATATTGTGTTGGGAACGGTGGTGGACACGACAAAACCTCTCTTCACCGTAAGTGATCCAAGCAAAATGTGGATTATGCTCAATGTCCGGCAAGAAGATGCACAATATATCAAAGAAGGTTTGCCTGTACGATTTTCCTCCGACAACGGCGAACAAAAAACAAACGGTGTTATCTCATGGATTAGCCCGTCTGTTGATGTAAAATCACGGACATTAAAAGTCCGTGCAGAGGTTGAAAATAAAGAGGGTCGCTTGCGGGATAAAACATTCGGTATGGGACAAATCGTCCTCCGTGAAGAACCAAACGCATTGGTTGTTCCGCAAGAAGCCATCCAGTCAACCGCCGATGCCCAATACATTTTTATTCGTGATAAAAACTACTTCAAACCCGACGCACCCAAAATTTTTCACGTCCGCCAAGTTCGACTCGGTGCTAAAAAAGGACGTAATATCGAAATTCTCGCCGGCGCACTACCCGGTGAGGTTGTCGTTACCAAAGGAAGCAACGTGCTGCTCTCACACCTGCTCCGAAGTAACTTAGGTGAAGGATGTTGCGCGGAACATTGATACAATTATCCAAACAATGTTCACAAGGAACACAAAAATTGGTAACTGTCTATTTTGTTTTAATTTTTTGTAACTATTCAGTGTATTGTTGGTCTAGTTATTGTAGCAGCCGTTTTTAAACGTCTGCCATCGGGTCAACGCCGCTAGGCGTTTACTGTGAATAACCGCCGGTTTCAACCGGCGGAAAAGCACCCCCACGAAAC
>JAIROD010000132.1 GCA_031257725.1 Planctomycetaceae bacterium
TACCACCCCTAGCCCCTCCGAAGGAGGGGAATTATTCCCCTCCTTCGGAGGGGCTAGGGGTGGTCATTCGGAGGAAACGACTGAATAGTTAAAAAAAAATATTTCACTGATATATTACCAAAAATCATCATTTTGTAGGTCAATTTGTATAACAAAACGAATTGAGAAAATGAGGCTATCGCCCTTTCAGGGCTTTCGTTTTCGAGGAATCAGAACATAGGGCGTTGCCCTACGCTAATGCTGATTGCCCTTTCAGGGCGATAAAAAAATTCCACTGATATATTACCCAATTTTTTATTTTCAACCCATTAATTAATAAATTAATAGTTAACGACGGGGTTTACCCCGTGTTTTAAGGTTAAGTCGAACAACGCGGGGCAAGCCCACACCGTTAACTTTCGGTAAATCCTGAATTATTAGAGATTCCCACAACCAATATCATAATCTTGACGGTATCGTTCTCTCTTGCGTTCTCCACTTTGAAAAACTTGATTTTTAATCCCTAATAACGACGATAATCTTGACGGTATTGTTCCCTCTTGCGTTCTCCACTTTGTTTATTGACGTGGATCGTTATAATGGATTGCTTTACCGGAAGCCATTGTTAATATTTGTTGTAAAATGTAACCATTTAACCCTATGAAAAGTACAATGTTACGATCAATTGTTTTGTCTGGTTTATTCTGTTTTGTTTTGTTTCTCGGTGTTTCATCGGCGCGGGCTTACGATAACGGTCGAGTTCCCGTCAATACGCCGGAATCCGCTAAACGGATGGTCGAAGACCTCATCGCTGTCTTCGGCGAAAAGTATCCCAAAGGTGCGGAATATCTTAAACGCCTTCAGGAAACCGCTGAAAAAAAGAAAGACCTGAAAAAAAATCCCAACGCCCAAAAAGAATTTGATGAAGTGTTACGCGAAGCGGCTCTCGCTAATCCTTTACTCGATTTCGATAAAATTCTTTTAATCCGCCGAAATACCCAAAAAGGTTGGGGAGTTGTCGGTCTTAACGCTTATACAAATGATACCGTTGCAAGAAAAGGTTGGGACAACGAATTGGTTGCCCTCACCGACTTCCGAACCCAACCCAAATTAACCCCCATTTATCGCCATCCCGACAACGCCATCATTCGTGATCTTGATTTACATTTCGACGGGCAACGAATTATGTTTTCGTCAATTAATGAAAAGGGACGTTGGGCAGTGTTTGAAATTGGTGTTGACGGTCAAAATCTCCGCGAACTCACGCCAAGTGATCAAACCGATATTGATTGGTTTGATTCCTGTTATCTGCCTGAAGAAGGACAAATTATTTCGGCTTCAACCGCCGGTATGCAAGGATTGCCGTGTGAAAACGGCGGTCGCGTGATGGTCAATCTCTATCGTGTGGCAACAGAAACTAAAAAAGTCCGGCAACTTACATTTGAACAGGACAGCGATTGGCATCCGAGTTTGTTGCACGATGGACGTGTGATGTATTTACGTTGGGAATATTCGGATATTCCGCATTACATGAGTCGAATCCTTTTCGCAATGCAACCGGATGGACGGCAACAACGGGCAATTTGGGGGAGCGGTTCGTATTTTCCGACCGCATTCAAAAATCCGCGTGCTGTTCCGGGACATTCCAGTATGGTTGTCGGCGTGGTCAGCGGACATCATACTGCCGGCGGCGGAATTCCTGAAGCGGGACGACTTCTTTTGATTAACCCCCAACTCGCTTCAAAATATCCCATGCGCTACGATCCGACTTCAAAAGAATGGGCTGCGCCGCTCACCCATTTAAATGTCTTTCCGCGTGTTTTTCCAAAGGAGCAAACCGGTTGTGTTCAGGAAATTCCCGGTTATGGTCGGGATGTGGTCGGTAATGTTTACGATAATCAAGGCGGAGCCGCAAAATACCGGTTTATTTATCCTTGGCCGCTTAATGAAAATTATTTTCTCGTCAGTATGAAGATCGCCAATCAAGGAATGTTCGGACTTTATCTCGTTGACCGTTTCGATAATATGATAAAAATTATGGAGCTTCCCAACGATTCTTTGTTCCAGCCGATTCCGATTACTTCACGGCAACGTCCGCCGGTTCGAACCGATATAACCGATCCTGAAAATAAACAGGGAACAATGTTTATCACCGATGTTTATCAAGGCGGCGGACTTAAAGGAGTTCCGCGCGGAACCGCCAAATCATTGCGGATTTTCGCTTATCATTTCGGTTTCCGAAAAAGCGGCGGACATGAATCGGTCGGAATGGTTTCCAGTTGGGATATTAAACGGATTCTCGGAACGGTTCCGATTGAAGCAGATGGTTCCGCCAGTTTCAATATTCCGGCAAACACGCCGATTTCCATTCAAGTTCTTGATGCGGAAGGTCAGGCAATTCAACTGATGCGGTCGTGGACGCTTTGTATGCCGGGTGAACAGCAAGCCTGTATCGGTTGCCACGAAACACCGCTGGAAGTTACGCCGAATAAACGGGTTGCGGCGGCGAATCGACCGCCGAGTGAAATTACGCCGTTTTACGGTCTTGCCAGACCATTCGGTTACGAAACGGAAATTCAGCCGCTGTTGGAAAAAAATTGTGTTGCCTGCCATAACGATGTGAATAAAACAGAACGCAACATGCTTTCCTTCGAAGCCCATAACACAGGAAATTGGCGTACCGATACTTCGTATTCGGCGTTAAACCCGTTCACATGGCGTCCCGGTCCCGAACCCGATCTTGATATGTTGCCGCCAATGGATTATCACGCCAGTGTCAGTGAACTTGTTCAGATGCTTAAACGAGGACATTACAGCGTTCAACTTGATAAAGAAGCGTGGGATCGCCTTTACACATGGATTGATTTGAATGTTCCGTATCGGGGACATTGGATTAACCCTGAATTTGAAAAACGACGGCTGGAACTCTCCAAACTTTACGCCGATCTCGATACCAATCCAGAAGAGGAATATCGAAACTCGCTTGCCGCCGTTGAACAACCGGAAGTAAAAAAATTAACGCCAAACCAACTGGATGAAGTGATTAAACGATATTCCGTAACCGACAATTTATCGGTTCCGAATTTTCCGTTTAGTAACCCCCAACCGGTTGATGTTTCCTCGCGAATCAAACTTGTGATTGATCTCGGCAAGGAACCGGAATTAACACCGGAACGCGGTTTACCGGCTGATCCGTCTTGGGCGTGGCAACCAATTCAAGGGCAGGAAAAATCACCGCCAATCGTTGCAACGAAAATCAATTTGGGAAATGGAAATAACCGTCAAATTGCGTTTGTTAAAATTCCGGCTGGCGAATATGTTATGGGGCAGTTGGACGGTTTGCCCGATGAACGGAAACGCAAGATTGTGAACATTGACAAACCGTTTTGGATTGCAGAAACGGAAATCACCAACGGGCAATACGGAATTTACGATCCCGATCACGACACGCGGTATTTACGTGAAGACGGTAAAGATCATATTGTACCGGGTTATATTGCGAATCATCCTGATCAACCGGTTGCGAGAATTTCGTTTCGGGAAGCCGAAGCGTTTTGTCGTTGGCTTTCGGAGAAAACCGGTAAAACGGTAACATTGCCGACGGAATCGCAATGGGAATGGGCAGCGCGTGCCGGAACCGCAACTCCGTTTTGGTTTGGCGACCGCGATGCGGATTTTTCAAAGTATGCGAATCTTGCCGGTGCGGAAGTTCGTGAAACTTATACAACATGGGAAAACGGCAGTACGGTTCACAAACGACGGCTTTACGATAAAAATTCGATTTTCCCGTTGCGTGATGATCGGTTCGCGGACAAATGGTTTGTGGTCGATTATGTGAAACAATATGAACCGAATCCTTGGGGATTATACGATGTGATCGGCAATGTCTGGGAATGGACGTATCCCGAACCCGATAAAACACCGAATGGTCAAATTGTTGCGCGTGGCGGAAGTTGGAAAGACCGCCCGAAAGTTGCCGGCGCAGCGTCACGGGTTTTGTACGAACCTTGGCAAAAAGTAATGAATGTCGGTTTCCGTCCGATTATCACTGAATAATTGTAATCATTTTAATTTTGCTTGAAATCCCGCATTGTAGAGACGCAATGC
>JAIROD010000174.1 GCA_031257725.1 Planctomycetaceae bacterium
CGTCCCGTTAGGGACGACATCTTGGTAGAAAACGGTATAACAAAATGATCCGCGTCCCGTAGGGACGCAATGTTGGTGAATTGATCGTTGGTGTTTTTTCTACCAACATTTCGTCCCTAGCGGGACGAGTGTTTTTGATTGATCTCGTTGGCTACCAAGATGTTGTCCCTACGGGACAGAAAAAGGAACATTCACCGCTACTGAATAGTTACAATTTATGAATAACGAAAATAAAACAACAAAGATAGAACAATCTTTTCGAAAGATTCTTTTCTATTACCGGCTTAGAGTTGGAATCGGAGTAACGATTCTTTTGTTTTTTCTTGCCTTCGGCGGTTTTATTATGTGGCGGTATTTCCACGAACCCCCCTATATTCCTCCAACCCACCAACAACTCGATCCCAATTCAAACACTTACTGGGTTGACCGAACTCTTGCCGATATCAAACTGTTTCGCAATGCGGAAGGAAAAATCAAAAATTCTCAACAACTCTATTTGACTCTTATAAACACGTTGGATGAAGCGGGAACAATTTCGCCCAGCTACGCTCGAATTAAAGCAATCTCCGATATCGCCATAACGATGGCAAAAAACGATATTGATATCAATATTGACCACATCATCCAATCCTTAGGTGATACTCCATTCGCCGCATCCATGCGGACACGAATTATTGCATCGCAAAGTCTTATGTATTTGAGACTTGAAAAACGTTCTGCGGCACGGGTTGCGGTTCAGGAATATGATCGGATTGTTATTGAAGCGGATTTGAAACTGAACACCTCCACCAATGAATTTGCGTTTTTGGGAATCATTACGGCGTTAGCCTGTTTGGAAGACACTCCAAAACTGACCGATATTTTTAAAAAACAAATCGAGTTTTCGTTGCGAACCACCACAGAACAACAAATGCGCGCTTATCGTTTCATTGCCGGAGAACAAGCCCGTGTGGGAATGTCGGTTAATGCGATGAATACGGCGCAAAAGATTAAAAATCCGGTGGAACGTGTCCGTGCTTACCAACTCATTATCGCCCACACCGCCCGACCGCTTCAAATCACTCCGGTCGAACCCGCTCTATTCTTGCCTCCAATAGAAGGTCCTTGGAAACCGATCCCGGAACCCACTGTGGCACAGCATATCATCAATGATGTGATAAAACAAATTGCAGATTGCGAAGAACTCGAAGAACAAATTGATCTTTTGACCATGCTTGCCGAATCGAGATTGATGTGTGATCCGGAGATTCATCAATTGTTTCGGGAAAGAATTGTCAAGCAGGAGTCAGTCGATGAATTGGTGAAACGACCAATTCTTCAACACCTCGACGAACCACGTTCCGAACTGATTCGAACCTCGCTGAAATTACCGCCGATACCAAAAAAATTACAACAAAATATTGATCCGGCGTTGGATGATTGGAATTCACCAACCGGAATGATTATGGTTAGTCTCAGCGAGATTGAATCAACCGAGATCAAAAGCATCATGGATCAGCAAAAAATTAACGCATGGCTGATGACCTCGCAATGTTATCAACTGAGTAGCCGTTATACCGATGCGGTGTTGGTTCTTCGGAAAGCCGCCGCGATTGCCCGTGCGCAAAAGCAATCGAGTGAACGTATCCAAACACTTTTGAAAATCGGTGAACATTTACTGAGTGTCGGAAGTATTACGGAGGCTCAGACGGTTCTCAAAGATATCGGACTTCCTTCAACATCTTCAACAACACCAACTCCTACGGCAACAACAGCAACTCCTACAGCGACAACATCTTCTACGGCAACAACGTCTTCTGAAACAGCAACGTCTTCCAAGACAACAACATCTTCTGCGGCGGCAACAGTCTCGTCGGAGGAACAAACTCAACCTATTATTCTTTTCACGCCGGAATATCTTTCTTATTTAGCCCGTTTACAGATGGTCGGACGTTTTTTTGACGATGCGTTACAGACGATCCGTTGTATTGAACCGCCATCGGCTCAGGTTCATGATCTTACTTTCCTTGTGATTGAACAAATACGCATTGGTCATTTTGACGAAGCGGTGAAAACAATTGCCGCGATAAGCGATGCCGCCCAAGCCGAAAAATTACAACATCTGTTGGCGATTGCTCAAGGCGGCGGAGTGGAACATTACGATGCGGTGAAAATTCCATTTCCGGACAACCGGCAAAACGATGAGGAATTACGCCGATGCGGTGAATTACTGATTCAAAATGGTCTTTTCGGTGTTGCGGTAACAACGGTTGAAAAAATGAAGGATACGGAATTGCAGTCAAAAAATCTGGCAAGACTTGTTCGTGAATATATGTTGCTTTTTAAGGCTTACGGAGCAGACAGCGGCTGGCATCGCTCCGTGCGTGAATCACTGTTGAAAACCGCTCATTCTATTGCGGAAAAAATCGTTCATCCCACTTTGCGTGCCGAATCGCTGGAACTCATTCTTACGGCGGTTTTGCCTTACACCCACAAAGAAAATCGGAAAGATTTTTTACTGCGTTTATTCGACGAAACTTTTAAGACATTGCGTCAAATTGATTTACCGGAAGCCAAAGCGGAATTGATGGGGAGGTTGATTCTGAGCAAAATTGCGTTGGAAACCAACCCAATACCGCCAAACCGTTTGCCCCTGTTTAACCGTGAATCAAATCCAACCGCCGCAGAAACGGTTGAGCGATTGATTACGGAAGCGGTTGATGTGGTCAATGAAATTGGCGATATTCCCCAGCGCGGTTATGCGTTGTCCTCGCTTGCCAAAGCGTTGGCGCAGATTGGGCGTTTTCAGGGAGCGCGAACTTTTGTGAAAAACGCCGAAGAAACCGCCAAAGAGTTAACCGACAAACGTGAGACCATTTCCATACTTCTTTCATTGATCCCAACTTCACAATCGTTGGACGATTCCGATACAACCCGAAGACTTTATAGTCTTGCACTCACAATTATTTCAGATTCGTTCTTTGCCATTCCAAACGTTTCCGATACAACAATCTATGAATTACGTCTTTGTGATTCTGAAATTGACCGTGTTATCCGTTCTTTGTTGGAGCAGAATCTTATTATTGAAGCCGTAACCTTTGCGAATCGAATCAAAGACCCGCAACTTCGTGATCGTTTATTACGGGCGGCTGCTTATCTTTATATGGATCAAGGAAATTTCACTTCCGCCGAAAATATTGTCCGAAAACTGGAACTCCCCAGGTTTCGGACAAACGCAATTCGTGACGTTTTGTTTATGAAACGCCGCGCAAACGACCGGATTGACAACGAGAGTGATCAAGACAATAACTGAAATCGAATGGTGGGAATCTCTCCTCATTCAGAGTTTACCGCAAGTTAACGGCGTGGGCTTGCCCCGCGTTGTTAGGCTTAGCCCTAAAACACGAGGTAAACCCCGTCGTTAACTAAATTGACCGAAAGTTAACGGCGTGGGCTTGCCACGCGTTGTTCGACTTAACCCTAAAACACGGGGTAAACCCCGTCGTTAACTAAGTTTACCGAACGTTAACGGCGTGGGCTTGCCCCGCGTTGTTAGGCTTAGCCCCAAAACACGGGGTAAACCCCGTCGTTAACTAAATTGACCGCAAGTTAACGGCGTGGGCTTGCCACGCGTTGTTAGGCTTAGCCCCAAATCACGGGGTAAACCCCGTCGTTAACTAGTAATTGGGAATCTCTCCTCATTCAGAATTTACCGTAAGTTAACGGCGTGGGCTTGCCCCGCGTTGTTCGACTTAACCTCCAAACACGGGGTACCCCCCGTCGTTAACTATTAACTGGGAATCTCTCCTCATTCAGTATTTACCGAAAATTAACGGCGTGGGCTTGCCCCGCGTTGTTAGGCTTAACCCAAAAACACGGGGTAAACCCCGTCGTTAACTAATTCGTTGAAAATAAAAAATTGAATTATGAGAGATGCCCCATTATAGCAACCCCATTGTCCCTCTCATTTACCGGCGAGAATTAATCGGAAAACAAACGGTGGCGGGTGAGATTGATTGACAAAACGTAATCCGGTTATTATCATAATGGACTGTTTATTTTTTCACGTTATCGTTCATTGCGTTTTGGAGTGGGCAGTTCTCTTTCCTGCCAATTCCCGAACACGCTATCAATCCCCAAACCTCCCAATCCCCAAAACCTCCGGCAATGAGATCAATCTCCCAAAACATACCGAAAAACATACCAAAAGACATTTTGAATATTATTAAGGAAGGCAATCTTGAACAGATAAAAGGGTTGGTTGCGAGCGGGGCAAACATTTTTGTGACCAATAAATCCGGTGCGGCGGGGATTCATTTGGCGGCAGGTTCTCATTCGGACACAAATGTTTTGAAATATCTTGTTTCGTTAGACGCAAACATTAACGCAATGGATGATGCCGACCGAACACCACTCCATTATGCAGCGGGTTATAATTCACATACCTCAATTTTGGAATTTTTTATTTCGCAGGGGTGTGACGTTAATGTTTTATGTCAGGACGGTTTAACGCCGTTGCATCTTGCCGCAACCTACAACACGGAAGTTGATATTTTTGACTATCTTCTTTCGCAAGGAGCAAATATTCACGCCAAAGATGATTTTGGTAAAACTCCCTTACACTATGCCGCCCAGTTCAATTCCAACCTCGACATTTTGAAATATCTTGTTTCTCAAGGGGGTGATCTTAAGGCACGAGATATGGAGAACGCAACCTTATTACATCTTGCAGCACGGAATAATTCTAATGTGAAGGTGTTGAAATATCTTGTTTCTCAGGGCGCAGACTTTAATGTGTATGACAATGACCAAGCGAAGCCGATACATTATGCTGTTTATGACAATCCCAAAGTTGAGGTTTTGGATTATATTCTTTCACTTGCCCCCGATGACGTGAACGCCCAAACGATCACCGGACAAACGCCAATTCATTGGGTCGCCTATTTTAATCCGGATTTGGAGATTTTGAAATATCTTATTTCGCGAAGGGGAGCGGTTAAATTAAAAGATCATACCGGAAACACGGCAATACATTATGCCGCACGGTCCAGCTCTGATCCAAAATTTTTGAAATATCTCGTTTCTCAGGGGCTGGATATTAGGGCAACCAATCTGGATGAGCAGAACGCATTACATTTTGCACTGATGGACAATCCGAATATACTTGTTTTGGAGTATCTTCTTGATCAAAAACTGGACATCAACGCCAAAGATAAACATGGAAGAATGCCATTACATTATGCGGCAGAATCAGATTCGGAATATATCGTTGAAATTTTGGGCTATCTTTTTGCAAAAGGTGCGGATATCAATGTAGCAGACGATAGATGGTTCAGCCCGCTTGATTGTGCCGCCAGAAAACATAACCAACAAGCTGTTGAGGTTCTCAAAAGTGTCGGCGGGCAAAGTGCCAAGTCCATGCTATCTTGTATTGTCATTGTAACATTATTGTTGTTGGCGGCGGTATTAGGGGCAATCTTTTCCGCAGCACGATGGATCATTCGTTTTTTCTTTTATTGATATTGATTACGTTAATTTCAATCACTCCAAACAACTTTTACATTGAGGAAATCTTTCATCATTCGGCATTTACCGAAAGTTAACGACGTGGGCTTGCCCCGCGTTGTTCGACTCAACCCAACAACACGGGGTAAACCCCGTCGTTAACAAATGGGCAGCAAATAAAAAATTGAATTATTAGAGATGCCCCACTGATATATTACAAAATTGAATTATTAGACATCATGTTATTCACCAAAACTTGAAAACAATTTCCGCCCAATTAGATTATGGAACTTAATTCATTACAATTAACAATTTTAGCAACGTTTTTCACATGGGGAGCAACTGCATTAGGAGCGGCGGCGGTGTTTGTTTTTCGGGAAATTAACCGCAAAACAATGAATGGAATGCTTGGGTTTGCGTCTGGTGTGATGATTGCTGCAAGTTTTTGGTCGCTTCT
>JAIROD010000260.1 GCA_031257725.1 Planctomycetaceae bacterium
CGGAACAACATGGTAAAAATTATAATAATCCTGTTATTTTTCCGTGTGTACGGTGAGTACACCGCACACACGGCTACATTGGAAATGTCCTTGCAGGACTAATAAAAATTAAAATAGACGGTTACAAATGCAAGATATTCAAATTTGTGTGTTTGGGAATGGTATTTATAAATGTTCCTGAAAATAAGATTATAGCGTCAAACCAAATTGTTTTCATTTTCTCTTTTCGTTGTCCGATAATCTTTTAGTCGTTCGGCAATCTTTTTCGTTGTCCGATAATCAGTAAAGGATTATTTTTAGGTATTAAAAAAGTATGATTTCATTTCTATGAGACATCGAATTTATCCTATTCAGGGGAGTTTTATTCTGTGGTTGTTTTTTCTCACAACAACACCGCTGATTGCGCAGACATTGCCGACTTCGACCGATGCCGAAACAATTCATCGCGATAATTTATGGAATAATTACCGAATCGAACAGGAGATTCGGCAATTCCGTAATCAACCGACAGGCATCGCGATTAGTACTCCCCAATTGCCGCCGCAATTGTTGGACGAAAAATCCGATCAGAAGATTCTGAAACTCAATGACGTTCTATTCTTTCCCTTGCCAAAATCTATTGCATTGGAAGAGTTGCAGGCAATCGCCCAAAAATATATTCGTCAGGAAAAAGTCAGTATCCGTGATTTGTATCAGATGTTGACCGAAATTGACGCATTGTTCGATGCACGTCACATTGTTGGTCGGGCGGTGTTGCCGGTTCAAAATATTGAAAACGGAGTTGTTCATGTTCAGATTATCGAAGGGAAAATCGAAAAAACAATTATTGAGGAAAAACGGCAGGCAATTCCTTTTATTGACCACTACAGGAATAAGGACGGTTTTGTCGAAGAAAAAACTCCGTTCGGTAAACATTTTATTAAAAAACATTTTCCAATTCCGAAAGATAAAACGTTAAATCTGAAAGAACTCGAAAACGAAATCCTCAAATTCAACCGAAAATACCGTACTCAATTGATTGCTGAATTAGAGCCGGGCGATGAAATAGGCGGGAGCAATCTGAAATTGACTGCGGTTGTTCCGCAGATGTTGAGCGGCGGTTATTTTCTTGATAATTCCGGACGGAACACCTCCGGTAAAATCCGAAACGGCGCATTTATACTGACTCAAAGTGTTTTGGGTATGGACGAAATGGTTTATTGTTCTTTCGACAAAACCGAAGGAACAGAATATATTTCACTTTTCGCCGAAGTACCCATCACTCGATTCGGAACTTATGCGGAATTGAGTGCGAATTATGGAACACCGGAAACGTTGTATGGTGATTTTGCCGCCTTAAACATCAACGGGATGTCCCGAAGATACCGTCCTGCGTTGCGGCAAACGCTCTTCAACTCCAAGAACCGCAAAACCGACTTATCATTGGCGGTGGAAAGTTATGTTTCAGAAACACGGTTTGATACACAGATTAATTATGCCGAAAAATTAACCGCTTATAATTTGGGCATCTCCGATATCCGCCGCACGAAAAAATCAGTGTTTGCGAGTTCATTGTCCTTGCAGATGGGCAATGCCGGTATCAAAAGTTTTGACGGAAATGTGTTGTCGCCCTACTTTTATCGACATTATTATTTGCTTAACGCCTCATTAACTTCGGTATTATATCCTAACAAGAAGTGGACATTTATTGGTAAATTGAATGGACAATGGGCGTTGAGTGATCTTGTGCAAAGCCGGATTTATCAAATCGGCGGAATGGCAACAGTGCGCGGAGTGCGCGAGGGATTGATGTCGGCGGAATCCGGTTATCTGTTGAATTTGGAAGCACGCCGAATGCTGTATCAGTACAAACAGAATCGTTTGGAGGTGTTTGGATTCTTCGATCACGGCGGCGTATTTAACCGAACACATCCTGCCAATATCGAATCCGCTGATTATCTTTCCTCATTGGGTTTGGGCATAACATTTAATTGGAATAAATATTTTTCCTTCACAGCGGGTTACGGCAAACCGCAATGGATAAAGGCAAGCCATAAAGAAGAATACCGTAAAGCGTTAAAAAACGGCAACGGCTATTTCGCCTTACAAGCAACATTTTAGGTAACCGTCTATTTTTATTCATTAGACCTTTTCTCTAGCCATCGAAAATAGGCAAAAACGCTATACTATTCCGTCGCGGTGAATGTTTGCTTTCTGTCCCGTAGGTTTATTGTTCTGTCCCGTAGGTTCCTTATCCTGTCCCGTAGGGACAACATATTGGTAGCAAGCGAAGTCAAACAAAAACGCTCGTCCCGTAGGGACGAAATGTTGGCGGAACAAACCGCCAACGATCAATTCACCAACATTGCGTCCCTACGGGACGCGGATTTTTTATCGCTTTTTTTCTACCAATATGTCGTCCCTAGCCCGCATAATTCATGTGGGGTCTATTTTCAAGTGGCGAATTTTTTGTAAGATATTGATATTCCACTAGTTAGTCAACATTTTTACTTTCATTCCCCAATTACAATATGTCCCAACACA
>JAIROD010000480.1 GCA_031257725.1 Planctomycetaceae bacterium
CAACCTAACCACTTGACGATGATATTAGTTTTGATAAAATAACGCAATTGATTTTTTGAAGGGTGAACTGTTTGATGTGAATAGTTTAATTTTTGCAGGGTAGGTAGCTCAGTTGGTAGAGCAACGGACTGAAAATCCGTGTGTCGGCGGTTCGATCCCGCCCCTGCCCAATGTGAAGGGATTAATTCGATTGCAAGTAGTCCGTTTTCCATCGCTACTGCACAAATTGCCCTTCTTCCTCTCTATAGGAAAAGGGAGATTTTTATCTGGTTTTATAACATTAAAAGTATCTATTCAGTAGCGTATTATCAAGAAATACTCATCAGATAGGCGACTCAACAGATAGACGACTTTTCGCCGAAGGGTTTTCACCCACAGTCGCAACGGTTGGTTTTTAATTTCCATTTGCAAACAGGGGGCAATGTTCCCCCAAACGCTCCCTCAATAAAATACTCTCCACTTTCAACGCGGGGCAAGCCCACGCCGTTAACGTTTGGTAACCCCTCAATAATTCCGCTTGTAATACTCGCCGCTCTCCACTCTCCACTCTCTACTAAATTGTTGGTTTTTCAAATTTTTCGATGGGCGGAGTTGGTAGTTCTTTCACCAGTCGATTAATGATATCTTCGTTGGTCATTCCCTCAGCTTGAGCCTGAAAATTTGTACTGATTCGATGCCGTAACACCGGAATCGCGCACGCTCGAATGTCATCAATAGCCACCGAAAAGCGTCCTTCCATTGCAGCAAGAGCTTTTCCACCGTGAATCAGATATTGTCCCGCACGCGGTCCCGCGCCCCAATCCACTAAATCCCGTACAAATTTCGGCGCCGATTCGTCACGAGGACGTGTTGCCCGAACAAGACGCGCAACATATTGAATGATATACTGACTCACCGCAACACTATTCACCAACTTTTGAAGATTGATAATCAATTTACCGCTCAAAATTTTACGAATTTCCGCGCGTTCATTCCGGGTTGTTGTTGCTAAAATTTTTTCTTCTTCGGCGAGCGAGGGATAATCAATTTTAATATTGAACATAAACCGGTCGAGTTGTGCTTCCGGTAACGGATAAGTTCCTTCCTGTTCAATAGGGTTTTGTGTTGCAATCGTGAAAAAAGGATCCGGTAATTGATAGGTTGTCTGTCCAACGGTAACTTCACGTTCCTGCATTGCCTGAAGCAAGGCGGCTTGTGTTTTCGGCGGAGTCCGGTTAATTTCGTCCGCCAGCAGAATATTGGTAAAAACCGGTCCTTCAACAAAACGGAAATTACGCCGTCCGTTTTCGTCTTCGTCAAGAACTGTGGTGCCGGTAATATCCGAAGGCATTAAGTCCGGCGTAAACTGAATTCGTTTAAACTCAATATCAAGAATTTGCGAAATCGTACTGACCATTAACGTTTTCGCCAAACCGGGAACTCCTTCCAAAAGACAATGTCCGCGTGTAAAAATGGCGGCAAAAATTTGTTGAATTACCGGAGTTTGACCAATAATGATTTTGCCGAGTTCTTCTTGCATCAAACGGCAATGCTGACCAAACTCTTGTAACACATCGCCGAGATTACGTGTTTTGGACGGCGTGGAAGTTGTCTGTGTAGGTTGTTTTTCTGCCATTGAAAATTAAAGTTGCGTGTTTTGTAAAGAATTAAGGTAACAATTCAAAAAGTAGGCGATGTTCCGCCGAAACATTGCGTCGGCGTACTTGCCGGTTTGTATGTTGTTTATGAACGGAAATCAAATAACCAAGTACGACAGATTCGAACCTTGTTGTACGTGTATAATCTTTCTCATACAGTGGAGAGGTAAAAATGTTGCCTGCCTTGTGATTATGTACTTTTTTGTTGGAATCTTTGACTGTTACTTTTATTTTTCGATTTCTGCAAAGATTCAGCAAATTCAAGACTCTGCCTTGTTCGCAGAAAATGGACAACTTTATTATTTCGCCATCTTTCAATTCGCTTGAAACCAGAAACGCACCTTCAACTCTAATTTGATGAAACGATAAATTAGTTATTGGCATAACCTATTCCAACCAATTCAATTTCCAAATGCTTTGCGTCAGGATGAGTTGTTTCGATTATCAATTTTGAATGATTTTCACCTGTTGTCTTCGGTTCAAAAATGGCTTCAATCCAATGTTGCTCTGACTTATCACTTTTTGAGTTTTGCAAAATAGTAAAATAAAGATTGTTACATGAAATGGATTTTATTGTGAACGCCAAACTTGAAGCGGATTGAATTGAAAAAACACGTGATTTCTTTTCATTAACCACAGTATCAGGAAAATCAACTCTTGCCGGATAATCAATACCATAAGTTTTGGTAAGTATGAGAGAAAATTCTTCAGAAACAGCTGTTGGATCATTAGGAAAAGAAAAACCTATCAAAATTGGTGCTTCTTGTTTTTTCATTTCATCTGGTTTATTCACATTGAAATTCAAACACCATTCTTTTTGCCATATCCCTGATACAACTTCTTTCATATCGGTATGAACTGAAATATTTTTCAATGAAACATAATTCGGTAATTTTGATATATTCGGAGGTGATTTCAAAACAGATTGATCATGTGACGCATGAGCAAGAATGACTGAAAAAGATCGATTAACTACGTTGTTTTTGTCAAATTCTACCTGAACAATTTTCGGCGTTACTGAAATATTTTCAATAATCGGACATTTCATCGATATTTCAAGGACGCTTTGTATCTTTTGATATTCGACGGTCAATATTGCACTGTATTCATTTTGACCGGATCGTAACGGCATTTTCATTGTCATAGAAATAGAAACAGATTTACCGCTTGGAATAACAAAACTATCTCCAATACAAAAAGGTTGCCTCTCTTTTTGCAAAGAAAGACAACCGCATCCGATATCTTTTAATTCTATTTTAACATCGTTGAGTGATTTATTGGATAAGATAAAATTTCCTGTAAACAATGTTTCATTTTCTAAAACAGAGGACAATTCGCTATACAATAACGGTTTATGTTCATTGTTTTGAGGAATAATTTTGATTTGATTATCCAATTTTGACTGACCTGTACAACCAGCCAAGTTTAAAAAAAGAAATTGGAGAAAGATAAAGTAAATTATAAATAATTTCATATTTCATTTTCCTAAGTGACGGTGCGCAAATAAATTAATCAAAATTATTTGCGCACACTTCCTTCTTATTGCTCCAGTAATAAAAAACTAGTAACAGGAAGGATAGATAAAATTTTCACTTGGTAAACCATCGGTACTAGGAGGACCGGGAAATTGACATGGTACTCCCGATGGTACCCAACCACTTGGACACACTGTCGTATGTGTATTAGGATACGAAGTAAAAGTAACATCTGTTTCAGTACAGGTACCTGCTTCTGTCGTATCACAATTAAACGCAACAATATGCTGCTGCCACGATATTTCACCTACACACATTCCATCTGAATCACGGGTGCATGAACCTGTAGCAACCCATTTCTCTTCAGCTGGAAAACATTTTGCTGGAGAAATAACAGCAGAATGCACAATTGTAATACCCCAAACTGCAACACCAACCATTGCAAACGCAACCATAACTTTAATTTTGTAAAGCATAATTTTAATCTCCTAAATTAATTTTTGAAAATAGTTTTTATAGTTTTAAAACATACTCCAAGTATGTTTAAACCAAATCACTTCTTTGCCAAATATTGTTGTATTTTTAAAAATAAACCTATCACCAACAATACAATACCAGCGAATATACAAAACCTTTTTATGTAGAAGGCTAAGGCTGATCCACGTTTTTTCTCTGTTCCTGTTGGTAACAAAACTTCACTAATATCATCAATAGGTTCCTGTACATCAGTAAAGATTGATCGATGCCCTGTTCCAATGTCTTCAAATATTTTCATTCCTTTAGGAAGAGCAAGTTGATAAACTTGTTCAGGAATGGAAATATTAAAAGACATTTTTTCAACATAAACGATATTTATCAATGTTGGAAGGTAGTTTTTGTATTCTACTTGGATTGCAACCCTTGGAAAATTAATTGAATTCACAGAGGAAAAACAACGTTGATATCTGCCGCGTCCGATTAGTTTTGATTCTGATTCAGTTTGAGTGTGGTGACTAAAGTAATCAATAGTAAGACCCGTTTCACTATCTACAAGATAACGGCAAAACCATCCATCTTCATCAGATTCTATTTTGATATTTTTACCTTCAACAAAATAATGAAATTTGTTTGATAACAACTCTGAACGAGGAACTATTCGTAGCAATCCTAAAGGGTCACCTACTCCCCCTTTAGGAACAGACACACTAACTTGTTTATTAAATGGACTAACCAACATCATTCTGGTTCCATCAAAAAGCGTTGTATGAAATTGTAGATTTAACGTATCTTTTTCACGATTACGTTCGCTGATTTTGGTTTTTTCGATATATTTGACGGGAACCACACAATATACCTCTTTTGACAAAATAAAATCACGATCAAGTATTAAAAGGTTTTCTACAAGCTCATTAAACGCACTTTCTGGAGAAGAAAAATCTGTTTGAGAAACGATGGAATCAATTTGTTCTTTTGTCAAAGATTTTATTCTATTTAGACCTTTGTCCCCTATGGCATGACGATATACAATGTGTGCGGTGGCAATTTCTTTGTGTTGAATGTCCCACATTTTTCCCAAACGATTCACGACTTTCTGAATTTCCGGCTCCCTATCGGCAGAAAAAGACAAAGATACTG
>JAIROD010000490.1 GCA_031257725.1 Planctomycetaceae bacterium
TTGATGTCGTTCTTGCTATCCAACCTTATTTTCAACCTGATTTTCTAACAAAAACAACCTTAGTAGCATTGGGAATAATAAAAACTAACCTTATTACCTCATTACTTTATTGTTCCTCTTTATTTAATAACTGAACTTTTGCAAAATGGCATTTCACACTGTAAATCAAAGGAGTTGAAGCATTAAAAACTGCCAATTTTTATCATATTATTGTATCGAATATTGTTTTTCCAAAAATTGATATGCTGGAAAATCAAGGGTTTCATAAATACTATTACAATAATGTTTTGTTTCAAAATGTTTCGAAATTGATAAAATTCGTTGTAACTCCTTTGAATACAATTAATTATGGAATTTGCAAAAGTTCAGTTAATAAGGTAATAAGGTTGGATTGTTGATGATTTTGGGCTACTAAGGTTCTTTGGTCTAATCGTTTTGTTAGGAAAATCAGGTTGGAAATAAGGTTCGGTTAAAACGACGATTGAAAACTCCACTGAACAAATACCAGAAATCTTTTTTGTATTTTTTGTGTATTTCGTGTAAAAAGGTTAAAACAAAATAGACAATTACCAAATTTACTATCAACTTCAACTATCCACTACGACACGATGGATTTACAGCGAATTGACGGTCTTTGCGATGAATTTGAAGCCGCGTTGCGGAAAGGGGAATCTGCGCAGATCGAAGATTTTTTGAATCGCGCGGACTCGGAACATCGTCAGAGATTGTTGTCGGAACTTCTTGAGATAGAAATCGAACTGGCAGCGGGATCGGGAAAAAGTGACAATAATCGCTTTTTATTGCAACTTCAGGATTCATTCGACCAACGTTTTCCCGAACAATCCGAACTCGTTCATTCCATTATTCGCCGTATTGTCCAACTTCGACAGATTGGCGATTACGAAATTATCGAAGAACTTGGTCATGGCGGCATGGGCATTGTTTATAAAGCGCGTCAGAAACTTTTGAATCAGACGGTTGCCATTAAGGTTTTATCTCAGACCCTTCTTGATGATTCTCAAGCAGTCGGACGTTTCCGGCGTGAAATGCAACTCATCGGCGGATTAAATCATCCGAATATTGTCCGCGCTCTAAACGCCGGAGAAAACGACGGCATACATTATCTTGTTATGGAATTTGTTGACGGCGTAACTCTCCAACGCCTTTGTGATAACCTTCAAAAAGAAAATGAATGTGGAAACGGAAATGAAAATAAGAATGAAGACAGAAATAAAAACGAAAACGAAAACGAAAACAAAAGCGGAAACAATAACCGGTTTATTGACGAAACAATCACTCCCGTTTATCCGGTTCGTAAATTATCGACTGGTTTTTTGTCCAAAAATTATTATTCTGCGGCAACCGTTTCTTCTTCGGTGATGAAGCCGGTATTTCCGGTTGGTGCGGCGTGTGAAGCGATTCGGCAGGCGGCTCTCGGATTACAGCACGCTCACGAATTTAATCTTGTTCACCGTGATATTAAACCGGCTAATTTAATGGTAGATCGTCACGGAATTGTTAAGATTCTTGATTTGGGACTGGGTAAATTTTTGGCGGAACAGCGATCCTCCGATTACAACACGTCGCTAACTATTGCCGGAACAACAATTGGAACCATTGATTACATTTCACCGGAACAATGTGAAAGTGCGGGCGATGTGGATATTCGTGCGGATTTGTACAGTCTTGGCTGTACGCTTTATTTTCTTTTAACCGGCAAACCGCCTTACACCGGTTCCCGTTACGAGACCACGCGGAAAAAACTGATGGCTCATATTATCGGCGAAGTTCCGGCGGTTCGGAAAATTGTTGCGGATATTCCTGAAAAACTTGAAACGGTTCTCTGTAAAGTTCTTGCCAAAGACCCGGAAGAGCGTTTTCAAACTCCGATTGAATTTGCCAACGCTTTACAATCATGGGCATCGCTGGATTCGTTACTGAATTTGATCGACGGCGAACTTCCCGGCGGCGTTTGTCTCACGCCCGGCTCCACCGGTAAAATTCGCGGAACATCGGACACGCTGCAAACCAAAGCAGTTACAAAAAACAACATCTTGAGTCGCCGGCTTTCTATTTCCGTAGCGTTAAAATCTGCTTCGATTTTTATACTTACCATTATTGTTCTTGTTTTCTTTTTGTTCCGGCAACATCTTGTTCCGACATTTTCTCCAGACCGACAACCGGTTTCCATTGATGTCGTGCAAAAAGTAAATTCGTTGCAAAGTACAAATTCATTACAAAATACAACGCCGTTACAAAACACAACATCGTTACAGAACCAACAGATTTTAATTCAGACTGATTTAGCGCAACTTCCGGGTTTGAATGGTTCATGGTGGTTTGAAGAAACGCCTTGGTTTTTACCGTTTGTCCGTGAATTATTGATAAAAAAAATCGGCGAAACCGGCGATCTCAAAACGATATTCAGTGACGATGCGGAAATGGAAAAATATTACGACTCGAATATTCCAGCAGTGCGTGATTGGCTATGGAATTTCGTTCAAAAATTTCACAACGACCTGACTCCGTCTGAACGGAAACTCGTTGAAAAACTCAAAGAATATTATGATTCCAATATTGAAACCGATTCAAAAAAATTCTATCAGAAATTATTGGACGACTTTTTATCCGAAACGAATTTATCGGATAAAAATTTATCAGACAAAAATTTACCGGAAACGAAATTACCGGAAACAAAATTAGCAGATAAAAAATTATCTGAAACTAATTTACCGGAAACAACTTTGTCGGAAAGTGATTTATCCGGCGACAAAATTGCGAAGGGTTTGGAAATTCGATCACGTCACGGTGTTGAGTTACACACGCAGGCGTTATTGGAACATAAACTTGCGAATCTTTATCATGACCGTGAACGTGCTGCGGTTGCCGTAAAACGTTACGAAGACGCATTGGAACAATACCGTATTGAATTTGGCAATGGAAATGAAATTTCGCGGCGGCTGGAATTTTTGTGCTTATCCGATTCAGCCCGTGTGGAATATCTTGCAACCGGTAATTATGTTAAAGCGATTCAAAAATTTGAAACCGTTTCACAGCAACGGAAAACCGGTGAACGTTTTAGCCCGTTGTTCATTGCGGAGTTGCGAGCGGCTCACGGAACACTCTGTTCGACGGCTGGATTGTACGATGATACATTATTTGTTCGCGGGCGTGAAGTTTTACTTCGAGACAAGGAACGTAACCGTATGCATCCATTGGCGGCTTATTTGGCGGAACAATATGCATGGAGTTTGCTGGATCAATGGAAAGTTACTGAAGCGGAAAAACAATTTGGCGAAGCGATTCTTATTCGCGCAGCCAATTATCGTGAATCAAAAAATCCTCAAGCCCATATTCGTTTCCTGCATGATCAACACGGACGTGCGATGACGTTTCGGTATCTCGGCAACACTGACCGTGCTGTTGAAGAATATCGTAAAACATTAACGTTAATTGATGAAGAACTTCAAAAAAATCAGGAAATATTGGAACGTTCTCATTCTTCTTTGTTGTTACCGGAAGTGCGGCGTTCCGAAAAGGGGTTGCGTGAGCGGGCGGCGAATACACGTGAACGTTTGGCGGATTGCACATTGTACGGCGGGGCGGCGTCGGGTGTCGGGCAGGGGCGGCTCAATGAAATGATCCGGCTTTATGAGGAAGCCGCACAATTTTACGAATGGACGGCGGAAATTCAGGTAATGCGTTACAAACAGGCGATTGCTCTTTTACTGCTGGAAAAAACGGAAGAGGCGGAACAAATACTCGCCGAACTTAACGCACAAAAACAACGTCAATACCAATCCGTTACCTTATTGCGTAATGAATGGACTCATCAGGCGGCTGAGGCGTTGCTGGCTTACCGGAAAAATTCCCATTCGCCAACAGAACGTAAACGTCTTCTCCGACAATTTTTGAAACAATTTACTATTCCGGGCAATCCGGCTAATACGGATGCGGCACGGCGTGAGACATTGGAATTACGATTATTTTGTGCGGAACTGCTGGTCAATGACGCATTGGACGAAGCGGATTTTCAATCGTTACGGCGTGATTTGCCTTTGCTGTTACAACCATTGGGCTTTTTCATGGAACGTTTGGGTTCACGTCCATTCATCCGGCGAATCAGTGATTTGATTGTCCGGTCAAGTGCTTTGTTATACGAAAATTCAACTGATCCGGCGATCAAACAAATGCAACTTACGTCGATTGTCCGATTGCTTGAGGGCATGAGATTACGGCGGGAATCAATTGAGTCCGCAACACATTCCGTTTCGCAAACAACGCCAAGTCTGGTTGTTTTTTTCCTGACGGAAGAAGCCCAAGACGGTTTTGTTATTTTTTATCCGCAAGATGACCGTTACGGTAATTTGTTCCGATTGCCGTTGACACGTAAACAAGTCAAAGACGGAGTGAAGAAAACAAACGAATCATTACGTTTGAACGAACAACTCCTTCAATTACTTCGTGAAGAGCGCAACGCCGGACGAACGGTCAATATTTCGTGGAATGATGAAGCGTCGTGGTCACGAACTGAAGATGCGCTCACTGACGCTGATTGGCTTTTCGGTGAAGAATGGGATATTGGAAACAAAAACTAAACGTTAATAAAAATAAAGTTTTGAGTTCTGATTTGAAGGATTATTTGTCCACGATGTCCCTCAACTGAAAATTCTAGGGACAATAATGATTCAAAGAAAAAAATATTGCTGATTACCCCGTGTTTTAGGGTTACGTCGAACAACGCGGGGCAAGCCCACGCCGTTAACGTTCGGTAAATTCTGAATTATTAGAGATTCCCAATTGAAGATTTTGAACTCCCTACCTTACAGGACGGAATTTTTGTTTGGTCGTTAACAGTAAGGTTTACCACGCGATAGTACCAAGACGGGGCAAACCACGCCAGAAACAATGGCAAATAATCACATGTTGCAAAAATAAATTCCATCCCGCTATACTTTTTTTACTTAAAAATTCGGTTTTTGTTTTTTGACAGGATAAACATGATTTACAGGACTTTTAAATAAGAGACTCATCGCCTTTTATTCTTACAAAACCGAATTTTAAAGTGAGAAAAGTATATGAACGAAATGTTGGTAGAAAACTCTATTTTTTTGCTAATTTTCTGAACGCTTCGATACCACGTTGAATAGTTGTTTCGGAAGCGGAATAAGAGATACGGAAATGAGTATCTTTCCGGCTGAAGACATTGCCCGGAATGATCAACATCGAATATTCCGTAATTGCCTTTTCAACAAACTCCGAAGCCGTTCCCCACGGCACTTTCGGGAACATATAAAATGCTCCTTCCGGTTTGTTGATTTCATAGTCGTCTTTGAGTGCGTTGTAAAGCATATCGCGGCGTTTACGGTAACTTTCAATCTGAGGAGTCATGTCAACATCAATCGCCGCTAACGCACCAAGTTGTCCGACATGCGGCGAACAAACAAAAGTGTATTGCTGGAATTTAAGCATCTGCTCAATCAGTTCCTTCGGACCATGCACATAACCAACCCGCCAACCCGGCATCCCATGCGATTTACTAAAACCGTCCAACACCAACGTATTCGGATTGTACTCCGCCGGAGAGGAAAACTCCTGATAGCAAAACGTTTTGTAAATTTCATCACTAATAAGCAAAATATGATGCTTAGCAGCAAGCTCGGCAATCGCTTTCACCTCTTCACGTGTTGCCACTTTACCATTCGGATTCGCCGGAGAGTTTAAGATAATCGCTTTTGTTTTCGATGTGATCGCATCCGCCAGACGTTGAATATCGTACTGAAAATAAGGATACGTGTCAACCGTAACCGGTATGCCGCCGGTCATACGCACCAACGCATCGTACATTACAAAATAGGGGTCAAAGAAAATAACTTCATCGTCCGGATCAACCGTAACAAGTAATGCCAACGCCAACGCACCGCTGGTTCCGCTGACAATAAATACCGACCGATCCGAATGACCGTATTGAGCGTCAATTCTTTTTTGAAGCGTCTCACGAAATACCGCGAGTCCTTGTGTCGGCGTATAACCGCCTTTGGCAGAATTAATCGCATCAATCATGGCATTCCGTGCCGTTTCCGGTACATCAAAATCCGGTTGACCAATCGAAAGATTGATCGGATTCCGGAGATTAGCCGCAAGATCAAACACTTTCCGAATACCGGAGGCTTCAAATGTTCCGGCACGCTGCGAAATCCAACGTGTTGTCATAATAAAAAACTACTGCTAAAAAAATTTTCTAACCCATTCATAAAATAAAATAGGTGTTAAAATAAACAAAGAATTTGTGTTTAAATTATCAAAGGAATTTAAGAAACCAATTCAACTTTTTTTCTACATTACAACTCTGCAACAAATTCGTCCAATGAAGAACAAGTTGCGGCAAGAATTAGTAACGATTCTAATGCGACTGCATCGGTTCGTCGATTCAATGATTTGACAATAGACGTAGGAA
>JAIROD010000540.1 GCA_031257725.1 Planctomycetaceae bacterium
TTTCCATTTCTTCCGGCGTTGAATGATTTATCTCCGTCCAGTCGATTTTGATAACCGGATATTCCTCCCATTCCCATTTGTCGTCAATATAAAGACCGTCGAATAGTTCTTTCTTCCCTCGAAATAAAGTTTCAAGCGTACTGACCAGTAACGATTTTCCGAACCGGCGCGGACGTGAAAGAAAATAAATCCTTCCGCCGGTAATCATCCTGTAGATGTTTTCGGTTTTGTCCACATACAGGCAGTTCCTGCTGCGTAACATTTCAAACGACTGAGTATCGATCGCTAACTGTTTCATAATCTTCTCTATTTTTGGGGGTTAAGTCGAACAACGCTGGGTAAGCTCACGCTGTTAACTTTCGGTTAATTTTAAACACAAAAGTTACACCAAAAGTGTAAACCGAATTTTAAAGTAAAATGAGTATATTATTCTAAAACGTAACATTCCAGGAAAAGTTATCGGAAGTTTCGGCGGGAGTTAGGATTTCACGCCGGAGTTCTTTTTTAATCGGGTCGTAAATCCGAAGTTCATAAGGTTCACCGCCAATCACCCGGCTCACACCGGAAAGTGTTTTTGTTTCGGGATTCCAATGTTCTTCAATGACATCAACAATACCTTGCGTGATATGTTGTGATGTACTCAATAGAATCGGATGTTCCGCGACCGGACGAACCGCTAACACAAGACATGAACCCGGCGGAAGCTCAACAGCAATTTTATCTGTAAATGTACCGAAAAACTTTTTGTCCCAAAAATCAAATGCAACATATTCTTTTGCATCGGGAAGACCAATCCATGCGGAAGTTGTTTCAATTTTTGACGGATTTTTATCGTCCCAATTATAAAATGCAACAATTTCCCGTGCGGGAACGTCTGTTGGTTGTTGTACAGAAACATTTCGGTTTGACCGTGTTGTCAAATGCCAGATTTTCGGCAAATCTTCACTAAAAAGATCAACCGGTCTTGCTGACCGTAAACCATGAGCACGGATTGTCCGGCGAAGAATATCAATTCGTTCTTCGGAAAGCGCCGGCAACCAATCGCTGAACGCAAAAAGTTGACCGCTCACCGCAACCCATGACGCAATAAGGCGAGCATGTTCCAACGGCATTGAATTTCGCACGTAAACAGGATCAGGATCATTCCACCAAACACGGCCATTTAAAAAATATCTGTTTGAGCCGTGCCAAGTTCCTGCTTTGAGTGAATTCCATGTTGCACCGTTATCGGGACCAATCCGCATCGCATCAACACAACCAAACGACGCTCCCAATGTCCGCATATTTTGTGAAACGTTACAGCCGAGAATAAAAACATCATCGCCTGCCGCTTGACGGATAATATCGAAACCTTTTCGATAGGCGGCAATCGGAGTCAGATTGGGATGATGAAATATTGATTCGCCAAGATCATCGGGATGATATTCGTTATTGATATAAAGTTGTTCGGTTGCCATTCCCGTCCAAAGACCGTCAAGTTTGAAATAGTTAAATTCCCACTCGCCGGCAATTCGTTGAACTTCGTCGTGCAGATATTTCTGTACTTCGGGATGGGTCAGGTCAAGTGATGTTCCGCCCCAAAACGATTCGTATGGTTCACCGAGTTTATTGACCGTTTGATTGTAATGCCGTTTCGATTTTCCTTGTTTGTCAAGAATATCGGTAACACCGCTTTTTACAAACCAATTTTTATTCCAATAATCATCTTCACGGGAACCGGCAAACGGCATGAACCAGATTCCGGCACGAAAATTATTTGACCGAATCATCTGAGCGGTTTTTTTCATACCGCTTCGGTAAACTCCTTCCGAATTATGTTGCGTAAAATTCTTTTTCGGACCGTTTTTACTAATTCCGGTTTGCCATCCGTCATCAATTTGTACGAAATTAAAACCGTAGGGAGTTAATTTTTCGGCGGCGGTTTGAGTGAGACGAACAATTTCTGTTTCATTGCATGCGCCGCCGAATTGATCGGCGTACCAGGTGCAATAACCGGAAGGCGGTTCTTTCATTTGAATTCGGTGCGATCTGGCGATTTGCCATGCGTAACGTTCCAGACCGCGCCGGCAATCGTCGAAACGTCCCAGTACCAAAATTTCCGACAGATTCTCCATGTGATTATTAAAATCAACCGGCGGTAACAATTTACCATATTCAATGACCGGTGAAATCACCGCTCTGCCTTCGGAATTTTTGTTTGAAAAAATAATTCCGGAACCTTTACGATGCGTTACCCAACCGGCTACAACACCGTTACGATTTTCCGGATTTGTTACGGCAAGAAATGAATAGGAACCTTTATGACCATCCACCGCGCGAAGTCCGGCGGTGCCGAATGATTTTAACTTGTCGGTCTGTTCGGGGAGAAACAATTCAATTTTCGGAAATGACCATGTTTTAATCAACCCGTTTTCATAGGATTCATTCGTAAAGAGCGTTGAAATGAGAACAAAAGGATTTTGTTCCGATAACGTGTAAATGGATTCAATTACATTTTCGTTACCATCCTTCTGAATCACCAACGACGCGCCCGCAATGGGTTGACCGTTGCGTCCGGTTACCGGATGTTCGGCAACAACCGCTGTTTTACCGTTTGGCAGTGATATTTGTGCGTAAAGTCCGTTCTGATCAACGGAAACGACCCGCCGTTCGGAATCCCAAGAAACAGCAACTTCACCGTTGCTAATCCGTGTTACATTATCAGCCGTTTCAATTTGTAACGCCGCTCCGGTTTGAGCAAAAAGAAACAACGGAAAGTGGAATAACACGACAGAAAGTACAATAATTCGTAACATAGTTTGATTGTTGGTTGTTAATGGTTAAAAGTAAATATTCCCTAAGCGGAATAACGTAATGTGCTTAAAATTTGTAACTGTTCAAATAAATCCTCCGCCTTAGCAAGCCATTGTTTAAGTTGTTTAAAAGTTTAAGTTGTTTAAAAGGTTCCGCTTTAGGCGATGGAATAGATTGAATAATACGCCATAAACTTCATACATTCAATCGGTACTATCTTTTTTCACGTCCGATGCGAGCAATTTCGGTTATCGACAACTCAATTCGATAGGTTATTTGATTATTGGGAATCTCTCATCATTCGGAATTTACCGAAAGTTAACGGCGTGGGCTTGCCCCGCGTTGTTAGGCTTAACCCCCAAACACGGGGTAAACCCCGTCGTTAACTATTAACTAATAGGTTTAAAATAAAAATAGAATTATTAGAGACTCCCTATTTGTTTTTAATTTATTTGCGTGAATGATTGTCATTTTTTTTAACGTTTTTAAAATTCGATCATATTGATTTTTTTTTGTATTTTGGATGTTTGATCGAGTGCGGTGATTATTTTTTGATAATGTTGAATATCCTGAAAATTTAATGTACGTTCACGCCGGTCTTTGAGCCATTTTTGTGCAGGCTGATAACCGCCAATGTAAAATTCCCACGTTTCTATCGGAACATTATCAAAATATTGTATGTTATTGATCCAAATCTGATTATTTTTAAAAATTGGTTGTTCGATGGTGTTATTTCCTTTTTGGGGATAAGTTGCCATATTTTTCAATGGTTCCACCTCTTCCAGCAGATGTAATTGTCGTAATTTGAAACCGAATGCCGCCAATGTCCAAAATGTTGTAACATCTTTGGGATAAGGAATTCGCGGAAAATCAATTTTCAAAAATTCTTTGTAACGTTCTCGGTAAGCCGGACTATGTAACACGGCATAAATATAATCCAATAAGTCAATCGGTGCAAAAGTTTTTTTTGATTCTATTTTTTCCTGCGTATAGTTCAAACCAAGCCGGACTGCAATCTTATTGACAATATCTTCATTCAAATTCGGCATACGTTTTGTATCTTTCAAAAGGACATTGTCGGGATAAATGTAGAGGGGAAAAATGAAAGCGGTTTCCTTTGTTTGAAGCGACACGGAACATATATCGGAAAGATATTTTGTGACAAAAACATGTTGAAACTTAAATGAACTTTGTTGCCGGCAGGTACACAAAGAAATATTGTCTGATTTCAATACGTGTTTCATCATCTCATAACGAGGTCTTACTATTTTTTCCAAATCATATTCAATATATCTTATATCGAAAGGCCGATAATGATAAAACTGATTGTTATTCTTAAAAGCGTTAAAACCGACATATTCTTTATCGCGGTGTGTTTTAATGCCGCTGGTGTGTTTACAAAATATTTCCGTTATTTTAAGCCCTTTTTCATATTCCTGTTGTAATGAAAAATCTTTGGGGACAAAAAAATAATGATCGTCTTCAAATTTGAGTTTCCGCCATTTTATTGTTTTCAGTTTTTTTTGAGACAGAAATTGATATTTTTCATCTCGTTGACCATACATTTCAGAATGAAAAACGCCGGCGAGTCCGGTTTTTTTGTAACCTGTTTTTATAAAAATATTAATGGAAACGCCTTGTTGTATGTCAAACACATTTTTATCAATACTATGATCGTTATCAGGTATCGTTTCTTTTTTTCTTGTATTGCCGTGCAAGTCAAAAATATAAATCGTATCAAAAGACTCTAATAAACTTTTCCGCATTTGGCGGTAAATTAAACCGTCAATAAAACTATTATTGGAAACATAAGCCATAATTCCTTTACCGTTTTTTTCTATAAAATGTTGTCCGTAACGAATAAACTTAATATAATCGTCGGACAATGGTTGTATATTTCTTTCCTTCAAACCGGTTTTATAATTGCCGATAAGATTTTGTATCCATTGACTTTTATTTTGACTGCTTACATTATACGGCGGATTTCCCAAAACAACCATCACCGGAGTTTGGGCTTTAATTCGGTTTGCAGCATTGACTTCATCGCTTAACCATTGGGCAAACGGCAATGTTACAGTCGGCTGCGCTTCTTCAAGACTGTTGGTAAGATAAATATGTAAACGTTTATTATCGGCGTGATAACCTGTTTTCCGTAATATCATATCCAGTTTCAAATGCGCCATCGCATAAGGCGCCATCAAGATTTCAAAACCGTTAAGACGCGGAATTAAATGTTCATTGACGTAATTGTTCCACATTCCCTGCTGATGTTGAAACTGTTGATAAATAATGTTCACGATTTCGGCAAGAAATGTTCCGGTACCGGTTGCAGGATCGAGAATTTGAACTTTGTGATACTCGGCGGTTGTTTCGGCGGAAGTTACGGTATTCTTTTTTTGTCCGGTTTCTTGTTTCAGTTTCAGTTTTACTTTGGAATTGTCGGCTAATCCGCGGGGCAGATTAAATTCCTGTTTGAGAAGATCATCAACCGCTTGCACAATAAATCGAACAACCGGTTGCGGTGTGTACCAAACGCCGCGGCTCTTTCGTAACATTGGATCATATTCGGCAAGGAATGTTTCATAAAAATGAATCATCGGATCTTGATCTTGCGTCGTTTGGTCAAATTCTTTGAACAATTTATCAGTATCAATGTAGTTGAACAAATCGGCAAGCGCGTCCACCACCCAATTGATACGATTATCGAGATCAAAACCGGCAATGTATTGAAATAATTTTCGTAAAAACGGATTGGATTGCGGAACAAGACCGGCGGCTTTGGCACGAGTGAACGGCGTGTTTGTTTTATCGTTCAGCCGCGATGCGAACATCCCGTAAGCAATTGTTTGGGAATAAATATCGGCAAAGGTTGCATTCGGCATGTCGTGAATCAACACCTCGCGGAAACTTTCCAATTGTTGCAGTAAAGAGTTGTTGTTGCAGTTATTATCGCCATTGACTTTATCATCATCATTATTATTGTCATTATTTAACGTTTTTTCAATTACTCTTGCCATGAACCGCGCTTTAACCGCCATCATTTTTGAGAGTTGTTCGGCGGAAAGGATTCCGCTGTTCCGATAGCAAATGAAATGGTTGATAAGATCAAGAAACGCCGGATATTGAGCGGTATCGGCTTGAATATTTTTGCCGACGTTTCCAATTGTTACCGAACAAATTTGTTCGTTATCTTGAAACAACCGGAAGTGAAGATAGTCTGTAACAATTAAATTGCCAAGAGACTGTTTGTAACGGTCAAGTTGTTCTTTATGGAGTTTGCTGTTGAGATCGGAGCCGACATCTTTTGCTTCAACGTAGCCGACAGGAACTTCATTTTGGGTAACGATATAATCGGGTGCGCCGCAGTCAATTCGTTTGGGTTCATTGGTGATCGTCAAACCTTTGGTGATTTTTTCCAAAAGTTGCTGCAATGCCGGACGATAAGAATGTTCGGTAGCGTTTCCATTTTCGTAGATGCTGTTTATTTTTGCAACGTATAAATTAATTGCAGTCTTATTTTTTGCAATTTCCATCTTTTTTTTCCATAATTGTAATAGTGAATAGTTGATAGTTATTCAGTCAAAGTCTAATAATTGTAATATATCAGTGGAATTTTTCGGAGATTGAAGTTTATTTTTTACCACCCCTGCCCCTCCGAAGGAGGGGAATCATTCGTAACTGTCTATTTTGTTTTAATTTTTTGTAACTATTCAGTGTATTGTTGGTCTAGTTATTGTAGCTGCCGTTTTTAAACGTCTGCCCTCGGGTCAACGCCGTAGGCGTTTTATGTGAATAACCGCCGGTTTCAACCGGCGGCAAAGCACCCCACGAAACTCAACCCCTTTAGGGGTTGCACTAAAAAATATCGTTCAAATTTAATGCCGCTTTGGGACAACCCCTAAAGGGGGTGAAGTGGTTGGGTGTCCGTTACCGCCGGTTCAGTATCTACTAACTGACGGCGGTTCTTCACGTTGAACCCTTAAAGGGGTTGTTCGTTGGAATAAATCAATCGCAAAATGAAAAACCTCCAATCGAGTGAATAGATACAATTTTTTTAACACGAAACACACTAAAGTTCACGAAACACACTAACACTTCCATAAAATCCTTTTCGTGAAATTTCGTGTGTTTCGTGTTTAAAATAGACAGTTACCGTGTAAACGTGTAATCTTGCGCGGTAATATGTGAACTACACGCCGTTGCGATGAATTCATCTTTTTAAGACAGGATATTAAATGATTGGTCAGAATATCATCGTAATTAAATTACAAATTTACCCCCCCCCCTCTCTTCACGCCGAATGATTCCCAATTGAGCGTGAATTTAACCCTTAACCTAAAAGGAAATTGATATGAACGAACACAAAAAAATTAAAACCGTACAACAAAACGCAACAAACGAATCCAATGGTCAATCTCATCATCTGCCGTTAGGTAAACAAGTTCGTCTTTTATTGAACGCGGTTTTGCTGATTTCGCTTTTTGTTATTGTTATGTTGTCAATGGTTCATTGGCAACAGTTTTTTCGGTTTATTTCCGGTACGGATAAAATCGAGTCTGTTAATGACCTATTGCGGACAGGAATTGTTTATGCAATTTTTTTGTTCGCAATTTTGGAATCGTTGGCGGTGTTGATTGTGTCTGGAGTTCGCGTGGCGGCGGAATGGGAACGGGGAATCATTTTACGGTTCGGCAAATTTTGCGGAGTACGCGGACCTGGAATTGTTTATGTTATTCCGTTTATTGACAGTGTGAGTTTTGTGGACACGCGGCTTTTGACGTTGAATATTCCGTCGCAACAAGTGATTACCAAAGACAATGTTCCGGCGGCGGTTGACGGAGTTTTATATTTTCTTGTACGCGACGTCGGTCAAGCGGTGTTGGCGGTTCAGGATTACAGTTTCGCGGTTGCCCAATATGCACAAGCAACGTTACGAGATGTTGTCGGGGCGTTAACTCTCGACGAACTTTTGTCGGAACGTGAACAAATTCAGAATAGAGTTGCGGAAGTTGTTGAGGAACGAATTAAGAGTTGGGGTTTGCATCTTGATTCGATTTTGTTGCAAGATATAGAAATGCCGGAGGATTTGAAACGGATTATGTCGCGGCAGGCGTCAGCCGAACGTGAAAAAAGAGCCAACATCACAAAATCCGAAGGCGACAAAATTGCAGCATCAAATCTTGCGGAAGCAGCCCGAATTATGGCAACAACAAACGGTGCCATGAAATTGAGAACCTTGCAAACAATTGACGGACTCGGAACCGGTCAATCCAATACGGTTATCATGTTCCCAATAGAATTAGTCGAAACTATTGACAGATTGAGTGAAGCAATAAAAAATAAACAATCCTAAACCAATCGCGTCAATTGTTTATTTACAATCCGGTAAATGATTACAATATTAGTATATTATTATGTTACTTTATTGTGGAATTACAAATTTAATATTAAAATGAAAATACCGCAACCGTTCACGTTCATAACGCAATATCCTGTCTTTCAGGCAGATGCCGTTTTTATACTTTAACCATAAGCTTTAGAATACTGAAAACTTGAAATGAAATCTACTAAGACCATTCAATTCAACCGTTTTGTAGAACTGTTGAAAACAATTTTTGAACTCGACAAGTCCGATCTTGATTTCGGCATTTATAGGATTATGAATATCCGCAAAGCCGAAATTACAGATTTTCTCGAAAACGATCTCCTCAAAAAAGTACAGGAAACGTTGATCCCTTTTGCGTCAAACACAGACAAGATAAAAAAACAAATAGCGGAGATTAAGAAACAAGCTGCCGAGTTTAACGCCGATGTAAACCAGCATACTGGCTATGTTGCGTTGAAATCGAAGTTGGAACAAGGCACCGATTTATCAACACTCGAAACCGATGTCTATTCGCATCTCTACAATTTTTTCAGCCGCTACTACGACGAGGGAGATTTTATTTCCAAACGGCGATACAAAGAAGGCGTTTACGCCATGCCTTACGAAGGCGAAGAAGTCAAACTCATTTGGGCAAACCAGGACCAATATTACATTAAAACAACTGAAAATTTTAAGAATTACTCCTTTACTTTTAAGGACGGTAACGGCAATAAAACCGTACATTTCCGGCTTGTTGATGCCTCTATCGAACAGAACAACAACAAGGAACAAGACAACAGCAAACGTGAATTTATGCTCTGGAAACCAACAAAAGGAATGACCGATATAAAAACTATCGAAGTCAATGACAAAGACGATGAGATGATAATCCGCTTTGTTTACGATATTCCACCCGCTTCCGTTAAGAGACCAGAGATAAAAGATTCAAACTATCAAACCATTTGCAAAGCCGTTACTGCAAACTACAAAAGTTGGAATGGGCTTCTTAACGCGATTCCTACTAAAGACCCAAAGAAAACCAAAACTTTACTTGAAAAACATCTTGAAACATACATTGCCAAAAACACCTTTGATTATTTTATCCACAAAGATTTAGACGGTTTTCTGCGGCGTGAACTCGATTTTTATATCAAGAATGAAATTATTCACTTAGACGATATTGATACCGCCAATGAAAAGCGGGTCGAAACCTATCTTGCCAAAGTGAAAGCGGTCAAACAAATCGGTAAAATCATCATTGATTTCCTTGCGCAAATTGAAAATTTTCAAAAAAAACTTTATCTCAAAAAGAAGTTTGTTGTCAGTACCGATTGGTGTATCACGCTTGATAAAATCCCCGAAACGTTTTATGATGAAATCAGAAACAACAAAACCCAAATTCAGGAATGGATAAACCTGTACGCAATTGACGAAATAAAACAGGAATTAACAACGATAGGCTATTCGAAGTCATTGAAAAAAGAATTTCTTAAACAGAATCAACATCTTATTCTTGATACGAAATTTTTCACGGCTGCGTTCAAAGAAAAATTGATTGCTACGATTGATAACCTTGACGAACAAACAAATGGTGTTCTGATTCATAGTGAAAATTTTCAAGCGTTGAATTTGTTGCAGGAACGGTATAAAGAAAAAATTGATTGTGTTTATATTGACCCGCCGTATAATTCTAGTGACAATGATATACCATATAAAAATGGTTATAAAGATTCTTCTTGGTTAAGTTTAATCAATAATTCTCTTGTTTTTGTAACCAAAATGGCTGATGATGATATCGTTTTCTTTATTGCAATAGATGATTATGAGATTATTGAATTAAGCAGTATGCTTCGATATTCATTGTCTGAATATTCATTAGACATTGCGATAATAGAGCATCATCCACAAGGCGGTAAAGCTACCGTAATTTCTACAACGCATGAATATATGATCATATTGATGAAAAAACAACGTTCTCTAATCGGCAGAGAATTATCAGAAAAAACGCTTGTTGAAGAAAGAGCTTACAAGCGAAGCGGAACGGCGGAAAGTAATTTCAGAGCAAACAGAATGAATAGTTTTTATGCAATTTTAGTGAATAAAGATGGTCAAGTAGTAGGCAACGAAAAACCACCGACAGGGGCGGATTATCCATTGGGAGATACTAAAGACGGTTACAAGCGAATATATCCAATAGGCAAAGGTGGGGTTGAAAGAGTTTGGCGAAATGCCTATGGTACCTGCATGGAGTTGATAAAAAAAGAAAAAATTATTTGTAAGAATGATGCGACAATATATCAGCTTATCGAAACACATGAAAAAAGGATTGCGTTTTTCAGCGTATTGAAAGACAAAAAATATAATGCAAGTACCAATGGAGCAAATTTATTAAAAGATATGAGTATCCCATTTAAATACCCCAAATCCATATTTACACTTGAAGACACGCTTTTTTCGATTGATAATAATGAAGCTATTGTTTTAGATTATTTCGCTGGTTCCGGCACCACTGGTCATGCTGTTATCAATCTGAACCGTGAAGATGACGGCAACCGTAAATATATTCTTGTCGAGATGGGCGAATACTTTAACACCGTTACCAAGCCCCGTATGCAGAAAGCGGTTTACGCAAAGGAATGGAAAGACGGCAAGCCTGTAAACCGCAATACCGGAATTTCACACATAATAAAATATTTCCGTCTTGAGAGTTACGAAGACACGCTTTCCAATATTGTTTTGTCTGATGCTGAACATACGCAGCGCAGTTTTTTGGGAGACGATTACCTCATCAATTACATGCTGGAAACTGAATCGCAGGGTAGTCTCTTGAATCTGGAACAATTTAAGACGCCTTTTGAATACAAACTTAACATTACCGAAAAGAACGAACAGAAAGAAACAGTCATTGACCTTGTGGAAACTTTTAACTACCTTATCGGACTTACCGTTCAAAAAAGTTTGGCGTGTACCGACGGTTTTAAAACCATTATCGGTGAACTTCCCAGCGGCAAACGTGCTGTGATACTCTGGCGTGATTTGAGCGGTAATGCGGCAAAAGACAATAAAGTACTTGAAACGTTCTGGAGTAAAGTTTTGCGGAAGCAGGAAAAAATAGATTTCGTTGATATTGATGAAGTATTTATCAACGGTGACGCAGCAATTGCCAAAATTCGCAATGAAAACGAGAACTTTGTCGTTCGTCTCATCGAAAGCGTTTTCAAAGAAAAAATGTTTAAGGAGGAAAAATAATGAAACACTCTCAAAAGAAACCGGAGATTGCTTTCGATAAAAAACTTGTTTTGTTCGAGTTTTTACTTAACCGATTTGCCGTCGGCGGCATCAAAGAGTTGAGTACAGAGATGGCAAAATCGCGTTTGCCGGAAGACGAAAACGGGCATAGCGAATTTTTAATACCCTATCGGGACGCATTTTACTCAAAAAAACGTACTGCCGCGCCGTCGTGGGAAAAAATCGAAGAGTACGATTTGAATATTGTTCGGCATTTGGCAAGCATTAACCGTTGTCGCCCGCCGGAACAACGCATTAAATTGAAATACTTTCAATATTTCACGTTGCTGTTTATGGAATACTACCTTGACCGGTTTACAAACGACCGTGATGCGTTTTGTAATGAGTTGAACGGCTTCAATTACCCGTTGCGCGTAACTCCATTTGATGAGACTGAAATGAATAAATTAGCGGTTTGGAACGCAACCGGCAGCGGCAAAACGTTATTGATGCACATCAATTTGTTACAGGCGAAACATTATTTCGACCCGCGCTGCGAAAAATCATATCTACTACTCACGCCGAATGAAGGTTTGACGGCGCAACACGCCAACGAATTTGAAATGTCGGAAATCAACGCAAAAAAGTTTCGTAAAGAATCCGGTTTATTCCGTGAAGAACTCTCCATTATTGAAGTAACGAAACTTGCGGAAAAAGACGGCGATGAAACGGTAGCGGTAGAAAGTTTTGGCAATAAAAATATTTTGTTTGTCGATGAAGGGCATACAGGTGCATCGGGCGATAAATGGATAGATTACCGTAAACGCTTATGCACCAACGGCTTTTCGTTTGAGTATTCTGCGACTTTCGGACAAGCGGTTGCCGGCATCGATCCTGCCAAAATGAAAATGCAAAATGAGTATGCCAAAGCCATTATTTTCGATTATTCCTACAAATATTTTTACAGCGACGGTTATGGGAAAGACTATAACATTCTCAATTTGTCGGATAACCAACAAAACGATACCCGATTTGCGTATTTAACCGCGTGTCTGCTTACGTTTTATCAACAAAAATTACTCTTCAATGATTTTTTAAATGACGAAAAAGAACGCGGTAAATTTGTACGGTACGGACTGGAAAATCCATTACTTGTGTTTGTCGGTTCAAGCGTCAATGCAGTGCGGAAAGAAAATAAACAAGATGTCTCGGATGTTGTTGATATACTTTTATTTCTTAAAGAATTTATTGGAAATGTCGGCGGGCAATCGGCGCGGACGATTCAATCCGTTCTCAACAACAGCGCGGGATTACAAGTTGACGGTCAAGACGCGTTTGCGCACTGTTTTTCGTACCTGCAAAAAAAATACGGTTTCACTGTCGATACTCCCTTATCTCAAATAATTTTTCAAGATGTGATTAAGAGAATTTATGGCGGCGAAACGGCAGACGCAACGATGCGGCTTCAAAATTTGCGCGGTATAGACGGTGAAATTAGTTTGCAATTAAATAATGCGGCGAAACCGTTCGGCATTATCAATGTAGGCGATACGGGAAAATTGCTTAAACTTTGCGCCGACAACGGATTTATTATCGGAGAAAATGCGTTTGGACATTCCTTATTTGACGACATCCAAAAACCGCAATCTGCTATTAACATTTTGATTGGTTCTAAAAAATTCACTACTGGTTGGAATTGTTACCGTGTTTCCACGATGGGACTAATGAATGTTGGGCGAAGTGAGGGTCCGCAAATTATTCAGTTGTTTGGTCGCGGCGTGCGGCTATGGGGTTATGGGAGGTCGCTCAAACGCAGTACCGTTGCGCAAAAAGAAATTCTCGGCTTGGAACCGCCGCCTGATTTGCCGTTATTGGAAACCTTGAATATTTTCGGTATCAAAGCGAACTACATGCAAAATTTCCGCGAATATCTAAAAAACGAAGGCGTACCTGATATTAAAACACTTTTCGCACCACGTGCTGTTCCGGTACTGAAGAATAAACAATATCGTAGCAAAAAACTGAAAAAACTTACATTGCCGTCCGGTGCAGACTTTCAAAAACAGGCGGAACCGTTTGTTTTGAAAAGTACCGCATCTAAAAAAATACGAACAATTGAGTTGGATTGTTACACTGCACTTGATAGGGAAACATCGCAATCAGATATGGCATCGGAAGACGTTCAGAAGCAAGCATGTTATTTCCCCAAAATCGGCGGAGACGGCGAAGCGAAAGTTTCTGTAATTGACTTTTTTGATTATGACAAGATGTATGTTGAATTAGTGGAATATAAATACGCAAAACAATATGAGAACGTCATCATTGCGAAAGGATGTTTACGCGATCTGCTGGCGGATAATGGCTGGTACAAATTGTTGTTACCGGAAAGCAGACAACAAGTCAATTGTATTGCCGATATTAACCGGTTTGAGAAATACGCGGTACGTTTGCTCAAAAAATACTTTGATAAGCAATTTGCCGCAGCACGCAACACATGGGAATCAAAGCGTTTACAGTATGTCGAAATCGACGATGACGACGCGAATTTTATTGATCAATATGCAGCGATGTTGGGAGAAAAAGAAAACGACGCTTCATTTGTCAAGGATTTTGAAACATTAGTGAATGTCATTCAAGATGCTCATAAGAACGGCGACTTTTCAGACAACGGCATTTCTAAGTGTGGAGTTGGCGTGTTGGATTTTCCCGCTGCGCTCTATCGTCCATTTCTGAAAACTACACGTGGATTTGAGATTATAGTTAAACCGTTCCCGTTGGAAGAGAGTGAGAGTAGTTTTATTGAGAAGCTCATGGAATACCCCAAAAAGTCGCCGCCAGTTTTGGAAGGCAAGGAATTATTTATTATTCGTAATAAATCTCGCAAAGGTATTGCTTTTTTTGAGACGGCTGGTTTTTATCCTGATTTTATTTTGTGGATACTCGATGCTGCGGAGAACGCACAGCATATTGTTTTCGTAGAGCCGCACGGTTTAGAGCATGAACGTTTCGGCAGTGAAAAAATAACCTTGCACACACGTATTAAAGAAATAGAGAAAGAATTGAAACCGCGCGACGGCGAGCAAATAACGCTTGACTCTTTCATCATCAGCCCGACAAAGTATCAAGACTTGAACGATAAACAAAACACAAAAGAGGACTATGAAAATAACGGCGTTTATTTTGCGGAAGATGACAACTACTTAGATAAATTGTTCAATACGGTTTTATTGTAGTAATTTACGCAACGAATTATTTATGGGATGAAACTGTTATTCAACTTCGGAAACGTATTGCGCAATATGATATTGAATTTTTCTATGATAGTACTATTGGAGGAGATAAAAGAGACAGAGTCAAAAAATATGTGTAACTATTCAGTCGCCAACCGCCCCGAAGGGGCAATCGGCAATAGCGTAGGGCAACGCCCTACGTAAGGAATCACCATGAGAATAAGCCCTGAAAGGGCGAAAGCAACATCAGAAATCATGGCTATTGCCCTTAC
>JAIROD010000705.1 GCA_031257725.1 Planctomycetaceae bacterium
TCAGAATTTTGTAAGGCATTTTTAATTAATTTAACCAATTTTAATTAATTTAACCAATGGGCATCTCTAATAATTCAATTTTTTATTTGCTGCCTATTAATTAATAGTTAACGACGGGGGTTACCCCGTGTTTTAGGGTTAAGTTGAACAACGCGGGGCAAGCCCACGCCGTTAACTTTCGGTAAATTCTGAATTATTAGAGGTTCCCCAATTTAACTAACCAACCAATTTAACTATCCAACCAATTTGACTAATCAACCAAATTGAGCTTTGAAACGAAGATCATGAGCTTTACCAAGTGCTTCTTCCGCTTCCTCTCGGCGACCGGCTCCAAGACAATAAGAACTGAGAATCGAAAACCCAAACGAATCCTCCGGCTCCAATTCACAATATTTTTCCATATTACGGATTGCAACATCAACATCGCCTTGTTTTTTGTAAATTGCCGCCAACGCATTGTATGTAAGCGCAAAATCAGGAAATTCTTCGGTCAATTGTTTTAAGGCATTGATTGCTTCAGGAAGTTTACCGGAACGTTGAAGTTCAATACAAGCATCGTAAATCTCCATTGGAGTCATCGCGGTGATTCTTTCATTGTTAAAAAATGAGAATTGGAATAAAAAAATTCAGTGAATCCGGAAAAACAGAATATTAATCGCGGAAACTGAATTTTCAAAAAAGATGAGCGATGAGTATAGTATCTTTGAAAAATAAATCAACCGGTACGGTTAAATGGTGTATTGTACCTTTTCGCTTACCTCACAATGCAAAATATCCGCAATTTAGATAATCACAAAAAAATTTCCATCTTTTTTCAAAAAAATAAAAAAAAGTTAAAGTACCCTATTGACAGATAGCAGAGAGAGTTTGTGTGTTGCAGTACGGTTTCATTAACATAGCAAATTTATTCCAATAGAAATTTTTATTGATAATAGTATTCTTTTTTTTGTGACTTTTATAAATTAATAGAAATGAAAATCCCACGATAAATAATGCGGACCAAGATTTTGTTGCAAGATATTTCCACATAATACAAATGCGAAAAATTTCGATTTTACTATTAATTAATTCGTGATTATCCATGTTTTGGGACATATTTTTTATTATTGTTTTCATATTATTATCGGTAATAATGATCATGGATTCGTCAATATCCTGAAGATGGGTATTGGCCAAATCATTATCAATCAGCCCTTGATTTTGTTGTTCAGTAACCGATTGTTTTAGTTCAATCATTTCGAGAAATAAATTGTCGCGAATATTTTGAAGAAATACTTTAACAATTATTTTCACTAATCCGATAACCAACGTTAAAATCAACAATAGTTGTAATATAAGAGTTAAATATCCGTACATTTTATTCCTCTTTTGTTTAAGGACATTTTATAACAACAGAGAATATTTTAAAAGATACTAAAAATTTTGTCAATTCTTTTTGTCAGACAAATTTAGAGTTTCTAAAAGAAAAAGTGACAGAATCCTTTATATTTTGCTGATTGCTTCTTTGATACTTTCCAAGAGTGCGTGGGCATGGTTGGAATTTTCGGTTTCCAGAATGTTCTGCTCTCCGGCGTTGGTTGTCATGATAACGGAATAGATAGTTGTTTCTTTAATACCTAACAACACAATAAAACACATCAAACTCAATACTGCAAATAAGCCGCCAATGACAGTGGCAATAAAACCAATCGTAGAAAAAGGATCATCGGTTTCCGGTATTTGACCACAATAAATTAAAATGCCTCCCAGCACTCCAAAGAACAAAGCACCTTTAATGACATCCTCGGGGTTGGCACTTTTTACGTTTCTTACGTCAATCCTTACCGACGAGATATTTCTTGTTGCGTAAGAAATGTTTTGTATTTGAATTTGTCCCTCAAGAACTTTAAAACCGAAATTTGCAGGAATTCCTTCCTGATATTTCGCCGACACCGGACTCGTTGTTTTTGTTTCATTTGAATTGGCTCTAGCTAAGTATGTTTCTTCCAGAGTTTCAATTTTTCTTGGTGTTTCTGTTGGTTGAATTTGATCAAATTTTAATCCATTTATTTTTCCGGCAGGTACGGATTTCCCGCTTTCGTGTTCAACAAATGTGTTAAATTGAATCTTTCCGGTCGCTGCAAGTTTTTTCAATTCAGCATCCGAATTAATACGAATCTTTTGACCGGATTCGTCATAATAATACCAAACGGACATAGCTGCTCGCTTTCCAAAACAAGATGGTAAAAAAACCGGAAGGCGGAAATGAATCAAAAAAAAACGCCAACCGGCTTTTCACAACATTTAAATTTTAAGTAGTTTCTAAACTTTTTTCGCTTGGTTTATCGACCGATTGTTTTTGTTCAATCTTTTCAAGAAATAAATTGTCACTAATATTTTGAAGGTATATTTTAACAATTTTTTTCCCTAACACGATAACCAACGTTAAAATCAACAATAGTTGTAATATAAGAGTTAAATATCCGTACATTTTATTCCTCTTTATTTTCGTTATTAATTTTTTGTTGAGTTTTCTTTATTGTTTTTTGTGATTCATGCAAAAGAAAAAACAAAAAAACAGAAGTCATAAAAAAGATGACAGTTAAAATTATCCAAATATTAACATTAAAAACACCGGCAATTGCTTCAACACAACGAACAAATACCATTCCCTTATCAGCATCAGGTATTGTATAAAAACAACCCCACAAAAGCAATGCCGCTCCGAAAATGAAAATGGCAAATTTGACGAAAGACATTGAAAAAAAACCGGACAATAAGACCCGTATGTTCTTAATCTTGGATTTCACGCGCTGGCGCTGATCGCGGCGGTGAAAATCTTTTCAAGCAACGCAAACGCTCCGCGATAACCAATATAAGATCGGTTGATCACCACTTCATACGACGCCGGAAAACCAATCTCCACCACTTGACCTCCGAATTTTTTTACCGTGTCACGTTCCCATGTTGTTCCGAAAATGATTGGCGGTTTGTGACCGAAATCAGTATTTTCCAAAATTTTCTTCACCCAATAACCGTCTTCTACAAAAATTACTTCTTCCGACACATCATGCGAAAGCGACCGAAATTCTTTTTCAATTCCATCCCGATATTGTTCCGGCGGATTGTCGGTGATAATGTGGCACGCCGGAATCAACCCCAATTGATTGACAACAAATTTGCTCACCGCAAGCACATACGCACTGTCGCCAACAATGCCATACCGCGCCGGAAGTCCCCACCAATATTCCGCATAAAAATCGGAAAAATGTTCCAAATAATAATAGTATTCCTTTTCTTCTTGTCGAATAAAATCTTCAACTTTCGCTTTTTGCAGACCGGCAAAATCGGCAACTGTCCGCAAAAATTTCGACGTTTCCCGCGCCCCAATCGGAATAACCGGATAATGAAGAAACGGTTGAGCGTATTTTTCCGACAAATGTTTGGCGGTTTCTAATCCTAACCAAGGTGAAATCACCAAATTAAATTTTGCGCGAGGAATTGTTTTCCACTCGTCCGTGCCTTTACTGCCAAAACCGAAAAGAATATTCACTTTAAAACCAATCCCTTCAAGAATCCGTTTGATTTCCGCCAAATCGCCTCGCCAAAATGTATTGTGAAACGGCAACTCCGTCCAAACATTAACCAGTCTTCTTTCTTTTTTGCCGTCGTAATCCTTGACAAATTGATCAATAATCGCTCGTGTAACCAATTCATGTCCGGTAAAATTATTTCCTTTGAAGCCGCCGGTTTCCGCGTAACAAATCGGAATGCCGCGTTGCTGAAACGGCGACACCACCGAACCCACATCATCGCCCACCAACTCGCCAATACAACCCGTCAGAACAACATACAAATCACTACGCATAATTTTTAATGTTGACTTGATAAGTTCTTCAAGACGCTCATTGCCGCCAAATACAACTTCCTTTTCTCCGGCGTTGACACTCGGCGGAACCGCACCGCCCCCATAACCGCCCCCTTGAAATCCATTATAAAACGCCAACGCCATAAATTGCTTGTCGGCGCAACCAGGTCCGCAATGCGCAATAGGAATCGCTCCGGGAATCGCCGCCACACTGTACATCGCACCAAGCGTACATCCATATCGAACCTGATTGATAGAATGGGTCGGCAAAATTTCCAAACCATTAATTTTTGTTAAAGACATAATTTTCGTTTTGTAAAAAAGTTAAAAAAGTTAAAAGGAAGATACTAGACCTTGTCGCTAACCGCAGGATCGCACGCGTCCCGCGTGCATGAGTTAGCGACAAGGTCTCATTTCACACTAACTGGGAGCGTTTTCCGTTTGTGGGCGATGGTCAAGGTTGTTCTTTCGCCCTGAAAGGGCAACACAAGCCAGCCCGCCGCAACGCGGCGGGTAATGGTCAACACGATCAACGCCCTGA
>JAIROD010000639.1 GCA_031257725.1 Planctomycetaceae bacterium
TTATCCTGTCAATCCAGTGAATCCTGTCAAAAAATAGGTTTTTAGAAGTTGCCTTTTATGTTTTTACCACAACGTTCATGGGGTGCTGAGGATGGTGAAGGGGTTAGGAAAAAGGTCTAGTTATGAATTACGAGTTATGAATTATGAGTTATGAGTTAAAACACTTTATCCGGAAATGTTATTTCTGTTTTATTAAATTGATGTCGTGAATCGGTTTGAGGTGATGTTGTCGGCAATGACGATCTGGGCAACGGCTTTGATATAACCGGCTCCGAAGGGGACGGCTCCACCGTAACCGTTTCTATTCCTATTGACGGCGCATTTTGTGCTAAACGTCTTGTCATGGAATCATTCAGGATGATCGTTGAAATCGGACGTTCCGTTTTTTCTTCCGATGGTTTCTCCGCTTGCTTTTCTGATCGTTTTTCTGATTGTTCATGTTCAAAACCAACTTGTTTGATGTTGGAAGGACTTGCCTGTTCTGCGAGTTCACGGTTTGTCTTCATCAAAACGGAATTATTCGCCAAAAATTCCTGCACTGCATTTTCTGCCGCCGGAAGTTCACGCTTTGTGCCTTTCAGAACCGTAGTAACCGGTTGTGAAAGAACCAACGCTTTTTCCAACCGATCATCAAACCGCGTCATCACACACAAATTTTTCTCCTCACCGCCAATCTCGTCAAACGGCAGAAAAAAATCATAACCATGACCAAGCGGTTTCTTAAACGCATAATGTTTATTGAGTGTTTCCGATCGGAACTGATAAACCTTTAACGGTTTGGCGTGAGCCGGATTTTTTTCGTTGCCGTCAAAAATGAACACGGTTAAATCGCCATCAACTTTGACGGACTGCTTTTTTTTGTAATCATTATAAAAATGAATCCGTCCCGCGATACCGCGTACGATTTTACCTTCCGGAGTTGTTTGGGCATACGTATTCCATACGTCCACCATTTTTGTCGGTGTTTTGACCGAATTTTTTGCCAACGGATTTTTCGCCTGCATCCGCTTCAACGTCAAATTCGTTTGGCAACCCAAAACACTCGCAAAAATTAAAACAACAAATAGAAAACTAATTATTGAAGGTGTAACTTTCATTATCTGATTTTATTTCAGCAGGTTATGTAAACACACCGGTAATCAAGCAACGGACTATAGAATTTTTTTGATTATCCGTCAAGAGCAAAATAGATTTTTCCTGTCCCCAAAACATGCCGTTGACCGTCGTGAGCGTTTGTTGTTTGGGAGACACCGCAAGGGTTGCCCCAAAACAACAAACGGGAACCTCTAATAATTCAGAATTTACCGAAAGTTAACGGCGTGGGCTTGCCCCGCGTTGTTCGACTTAACCCTAAAACACGGGGTAACCCCCGTCGTTAACTATTAATTGTAACTATTCAGTCGCGGTAGGCAACCGACCGCCGGGCGGTTTTAAACAATACGGTGTACTCGCCGACTTGTCCCTGTTGATGGCTGAAATTAAAGACCAACAGCGTACAACACAATAACAAACCAACCGGCGCAACCTTTCGGCGAAAGGTTGCCTACCTCCCACGACTGAATAATTACAAATAAACTTCAATCTCCGAAAATTCCACTGATATATTACCCCTATTAACTATTCAAGTCTCTTTCTTTTGTGAAAAAGATCGGTATAATTTTGTTTTGTGTTGACATTTTCACTTCGTGTTCCGCAGCCTTGTCGGGCTGCCAAACAAATCGGTTGCCGGAAATATCAGACGGTTGCCAATTTAATAACCCCAAAACGGAGATTACTCTCATGGTGATGAAAAAATTTATCAATAAGCCCGAAGATATTACCAAAGAACTTCTGGAAGGCTTCACCCTCGCCTATCAGGAACAAGTTAAACTTGTTTCGGAAAAAATTGTCGTTCGGGCAAAACCAAAAGAAAAAGATAAAGTCGCCGTGATCACCTTAGGCGGCGCAGGTCATGAACCGGCTTTGATCGGTTTTGTCGGCAAGGGAATGTTGGACGCCGCTGTGGTTGGCGATATTTTCGCCGCTCCAGGCGCACCAAAAGTTCTGGAAGCGTTGCGCTTGTTCAAAGATCACCCCGCTATCGTTCTCGTTATCCTCAATCATGCCGGCGATGTGATGAACGGTAATTTGGCGTATAACATGGCTGTGAAAGAAGGAATCAATGTCAGGAAAATTCTCACCGCCGAAGATATCGCTCCAGGCCTCGACGCACCAGTTGAAGAACGCCGCGGATTAGGCGGTTGCATTCCACTAATTAAAGTCGCCGGAACCGCCGCCGAAAAAGGACATAATATCGACGAAGTTCTCAATGTTGCGGAAAAATTCAATCAGTCAATGGCAACACTCGCCGTAACAATGAAAACCGCAACCCATCCGCAATCCGGTCAATATATCTCCGAACTCCCCGATGATATGATGGAAATCGGAATGGGGCAACACGGTGAAGGCGGAGGAACCGGTCCCCAAAAAATCCTCACCGCCGACGAAACCGCCGAAGTTATGGTCAAAAAACTCATCACCGCCATCAAACTGCAAACCGGTGATAAAGCAACCCTCATTATTAACGGTTCCGGCGCAACAACCTTGATGGAACAATTTATTGTGTTCCGTAAAGCCCACCAAATTTTGTCCCAACTCGGTGTGCAACTGATTCATTGCCGTTGCGGTGAACTACTCACCGTGCAGGAAGCCGCCGGTTTCCAAATGTTCCTCGCTAAATTCGACGAACAAACCCTCTCTCATTATACCGCAACCTGTAGCACCCCCTATTGGACAACATAGTTGACGGATTGTAATGGAGAATCTCAAATAATTCGGTTGAGAATCAATCATTCGGAATTGACCGAAAGATTTCGATTTCTACCAATATGTTGTCCATACGGGACAGAACAAGGAACTTACGGGACAGAATACCGATTGGTAGAAAACCTGAAATTCCGTCCCGTTAGGGACGGAATATTGGTAGAAAAAATGCAATAAAAAATCCGCGTCCCGTAGGGACGCAATGTTGGTGAATTGATCGTTGGTGTTTGTTCCACCAACATTGCGTCCCTACGGGACAAGCGTTTTGCTTGATTTCGCTTTCTACCAATATGTTGTCCCTACGGGACAGAACAAGGAACCTACGGGACAGAATAATAAACATTCACCGCAACGGAATAGTTACACTTTTTAATATACTACGAAACCTTTGTAGCAGACTACGAAACTTTGGGAGGAGACTACGAGACTTTCGGAGGAGACTACGAGACTTTCGGAGGAGACTACAAGACTTTCGGAGGAGACTACGAGACTTTCGGAGGAGACTACGAGACTTTCGGAGGAGACTACAAGACTTTCGGAGGAGACTACAAGACTTTCGGAGGAGACTACGAGACTTTCTGAGGAGACTACAAAACCTTCGGAGGAGACTACGAGACTTTCGGAGGAGACTACAAAACCTTCGTAGCGGACTACAAAACCTTCGTAGCAGACTACAAAACCTTTATAGCAGACAACAAAACATTGCGTCGTAGATTGACAACCCGATTGATTGAAAAGGTTACAAGATGCAATGCGTTGCGTTTCCGCAAAATATTGCGTCTCTACTCACCAGATTATATTTTTATGAAAAAGACTAAAATTGCGTTGTTTGGTTTTGGGACTATTGGAACCGGAGTTGCCAAAATTCTCTTTAATCATGCTGACCGTGTTGCTCAGGCAACAGGGCAAACAGTCGAGCTTGCCCGAATTTGCGACAAGGATATTACGACACCACGTGATATTGAATTGCCGTCGGGAGTTCTTTGTTCCGACTTGGAATCAGTTTTTTCCGATCCTGACATTAAAATCGGAATCGAATTGATTGGCGGTTTGGAACCGGCACGAACTTTCGTTTTACGTCTGTTGGAAAACGGTAAAGATGTTGTTACCGCAAACAAAGCCCTGATTGCCCAACATGGAGCGGAACTGTTCAACACCGCACGAAAATTCGGGCGAACCATTGCCTTTGAAGCGGCGGTCTGCGGCGGTATTCCGATCCTGTCCGCACTCGCTACCGCATTGCAGGCAAACACGCTTCAATCAATTAACGCCATTGTGAATGGAACAAGCAATTATATCCTTTCTCAAATGGAAAGCGGTAAAACATCGTACCGTGAAGCGGTGTTGCAGGCTCAAAAATTGGGTTATGCCGAAGCGAATCCGGCAATGGATGTGGACGGAACCGACGCAGTGCAAAAACTGACCATTCTCGCCCAACTCGGTTTCAACGCCGACATCGCATGGCAAAGTGTTCCGCGTTTGGGAATTGAATCTATTGAGTCGATTGATTTTCGTTATGCGAAAGAATTAGGTTATCGGATTAAGTTATTGGCGGTAGTGGAACGCAGCAGCGGCGGGTTGGAGCTGCACGTTTCGCCGACATTGGTCAAAGCGGATAATCCGTTGGCAAGAGTTCGGGATGCATTCAATGCGGTGCGGGTTGCGGGCGATTCGGTCGGTTCCGTTTTTTTTCAAGGACCAGGCGCAGGACAACTACCAACCGCTTCCGCTGTTGTCGGCGATGTTATCGATACCATTCTCGGACGGACGGCAATTACGTTCCGTACCCTCAATTTATGGGATTCTTCCAAACCGTCGATGGCGATTAAAAGTCCGAATGAATTTTTCGGTAAATCATATCTTCGGTTTAGCGTTCAGGATCAACCCGGAGTGATGCATGAAATTTCCGGTGTTCTCGGAAGTCAGGGAATTTCCATTGCGTCCATGATTCAGCATGAACCGGAAAACAAAACGAATCACCAATCTGCAGTTCTCATCTTGACCACACACGAAGCGCGTGAAGGCGATCTTCTGGAAGCAATCACCCGACTCGAACAACTCCACACCGTTTACGGTAATGTAGTGCGGTTGCGCGTACAAAATTAAACGAAAATCTCATTGACTATTTTGTTTTAACCTTTTTAACACGAAAGATACGAAATACACGAAATAACAAGAAAAATATAACTCATGTTACGCATTGGTTTGATAGAACGCCTAAAGGCGTTGTTCGGTTGTTATAGGGAGTCGCCGAATGCGGAACATGAGTTAATTAATAAAATTGAATTATTAGACGCTTCCCCCACCCCGCCCCGACAATGAGTAAAATAAAAGACCTATCGATTTCCATACATTTTGATTTTCAGGAGACTGATGCTGTTCAATTGGAAGTGGATTTATGTGGTGAGCCGGTGTTATTTGGACTTTGGAAATTTTCTCTCCAACGGCGCGGTAAACCGCTTCACGCTGTTGATGTGTGGACGGAAACCTGTGTTCATTATGAGAAGGGGTGTGAATATGTTGAGCTGGATTTGCCGCTTTCAGATGATTATCGTCTCCAACGTTTTGTCCTACTCGATAACACCGACCGATTACTGATTCTCGGCGATACCCTGTTGTGGGACGGCGAGAACATTAAACGGCGATTACCGGAACGAAATGACCATTTGACGTATGAATCCGCCCTGTTTTATTCGCCTAAACTCCGTCCCAAAACATTGACCGATTCAACCGAAATTTTTTTTCAACCGAATAAATCAAAATCACCGCCGATATTTCGGGTTTTTCCTTTGGCATTGCCGGAATGGAAGAAAACGGTAAAAAATGGGATTGTTACGGGGACGTTGGGAATTGAACACTCCGCCTTAGTGCTTAGTCAACAAAGTTCCGGTATTTCCATGTTTGCTCCGTTATTTTTCGATTTCAACGTGAATCGTTCCGGCGGTCAATACACTTGGCGACATTTAACAGTTGGGGAAAATATGAAAAAAGTTCCTGATGATCAGGCGGTTGGTTATCGGGTGCAGATCGACAAAGAACAGTTCTTGCTCTACCGTTCTATGACTCCAATAGCCAATCGAACTGTTCTCGGTCATAATTTAATTGACGATTTTTGCTTCGCCAGATTCTTTCCGGAAACCGGTGTCGAAACACTTATTGTTGTGAATAGTGAATAGGGAATCTCTAATAATTCGGAATTTACCGAACGTTAACGGTGTGGGCTTGCCCCGCGTTGTTCAACTTAACCCTAAAACACAGGGTAAACCCCGTCGTTAACTATTAACTATTAATTAATAGGCAGAAAATAAAAAAATGAATTATTAGAGATACCCAACCTATTAACTATCAACTATTAACTATCAACTATTAACGTGCTTGCGATTATTGATTATAAGGCGGGGAATATGACGAGTGTCCAATTGGCGTTGAAAACACTCGGTGTTGGCGGAACAATAACTTCCGATCCGAAAACGGTTACAGATGCGGAGCGGGTTATTTTTCCCGGAGTCGGCGCGGCGGGAGCCGCTATGCAGAACCTTCGGAATTTCGGACTCGACGATGCTCTTCGTGATATTGTGCGGCGTGGTGTTCCATTGCTTGGAATCTGTCTTGGTATGCAGGTTCTGCTTGATTTTTCCGAAGAAGATGGCGGTACTGAAATGCTCGGTTTAATACATGGGCGTGTTGTCCGTTTTTCACCAACAAATTCTTGGGATAAAGTTCCGCAAATCGGTTGGAACAGTGCTTACTGGTCACAAGAAAACGCCGAATCGGTTTTTTTTCAGAAAATGACTAATCCGAGTGATTTCTATTTTGTCCACAGTTATTATCCTGTACCGGATCAGTCTTCGCATATTATGGCGCAAACCGATTATGCCGGAACAACATTTGCCTCGATTCTCCAATGTGAAAATATCATCGCAACACAATTTCATCCTGAAAAATCGGGGAAAATCGGTTTGCAACTTTTAGAAAATTTTATCAAACAATAAAATAAACTCCCCATAAAATTTGGTGTGATTCAATTTGGGTTTTATTAGACCTTTTCTCTAACCTAACAATACAAAGTATCCACAATTTAGGCAATCACTCAATAAAGCGTTTTTTTTAACTATTCCGTCGTTCTAGTACTTGGACATCTCTAATAATTCAATTTTTTATTAACCAATTAGTTAACGACGGGGTTTACCCCGTGTGTTTGGGTTAAGTCGAACAACGCGGGGCAAGCCCACGCCGTTAACGTTCGGTAAAGTCTGAATGATGAGAGATTCCCCTTTGTTCATCGTCCACTTCAGGCATCGTCCACTTCCACATGCCAACGTATTTGATATATACTGTAAACGGGTAGAAATGGGTTGTTTTAGGAACGCAGTCGTCCCGATTGCATAGAACGACGGAACGTTATTTTATGGTTGCGGGCGAGACGCCCGCGTTCCTAGAAAAGACCCTTTTGTTGCCGTTTAGTAACTATTCAGTCGCGGTAGGCAACCGACCGCCGGGCGGTTTTAAACAATACGGCGTACTCGCCGACTTGTCCCTGTTGACGGCTGGAAATTAAAGACCAACAGCGTACAACACCATAACAAACCAACCGGCGCAACCTTTCGGCGAAA
>JAIROD010000714.1 GCA_031257725.1 Planctomycetaceae bacterium
ATTTTACCAACATATCGTCCCTAACGGGACGAACATTTTTAATCGTAATCGCTTTCTACCAATATGTTGTCCCTATCGGGACAGAAAAACGAACATTCACCGCGACTGAATAGTTACAATTATTTTATAGTTGTCTGTGATTTTTCGACTACCGATATTGGGCAGACACAATCGGGCATCTCTCATCATTCAATTTTTTATTTTTAACCTATTAGTTAATAGTTAACGACGAGGTTTACCCGTGTTTGAAGTTAACGACGAGGTTTACCCCGTGTTTTTTGCTAACGCGGGGTACGTCCATGCCGTTAACGTTCAGTAAATTCTGAATGATGAGAGATTCCCAATAAATTTTTGAAAGACTCCAGATTAGAGATTGAGGAAAAAAATGAGCAGGAATTGTTGTTTGGCAACTCTATATTTTGTGCTTTTTGCCGGTTGCAATGTTGTTTCATTGTTTGCCGAAACCGCGTCCGTTGATACCCTGTTCAAGGTTAGCCGTGCGGAAAATCTTTACGGTAAAGGGGTTCACGCCTTTTTTGACAAAAATTATTCAGGAGCAATTGACTTGTTGACGCAAACCGAACAACTCGGCAGTGAAGACCCAAGACCCTATTACTTTCTCGCTCTTGCCCATTCACGACTCAAACATAACGATAAAGCCGATGAATATTTCAAAAAAGCAGCCCAATTTGAATGGGAAGGACAAGCGGTACGGGATTACAATGTTTCTGAAGCACTCCGTAGAATTCAAGGCAATGAACGATTACACATTGAACGCTATCGCACTCAGGCAAAATTAGATTGGCAAAAATCAGAAAAACGAAGACGTGAAATGTTATACGCCAAAGAAAATGCCAATGAAAAAAGAATTTTGAGTGAAATCGCCGGACATCCGGTTGTTTTGGCTCCATTCGGCGCACAATCTATTGATCCTTTGAAAACAGGAAAAAAAATTGATGTCCCACTCTTAGATGATTCAAATTCCAAACCCAAAACAGAATTACCCCAAGTGAATCCGGTTCTCTCGCCAGATAATACTGAAAATAATACCGAAGATAATACTGAAAAATCAAAAACAGACGACGAGATCACTCTCACAAAAGATGAAAACGAAAATAAAAAAGAGGAACAAAACAACGATGAAGAAAACAAAAATGAAGAAAATAAAGAGGACGATGTAAAGGACGAAAAAAACACCGGCGATGATCCCTTCAATAGTTCCGATAATCAAACGATGAACAGTGAAGACAAGGAGAGCAGTGAAGACAAGGATGTTGCCGCCGCTGATGAATCGGAGAACAGTACAAAGGATGAAAATAAGAAAGAAGATGAAAATGAGAAAGAAGAATCGGAAGATGATGATCCGTTCAAATGATCTGTGTTTTTCTTTGGGCGTAACAATACTGATCTTGTTCGGTTTTTGTTTTTTGATTGGTTGTTCCGGACGAGATCAAACATTGTCTCATGAACGGCTGAATGTTGCTGTTTCTGTGGAGCCGCACGCTTTTTTACTGGAACGGATTGGCGGTAACCGGTTACGAATTGAAGTGCTTGTTCCCGCTGGCAGGGAACCGGAACATTATCAGACCACTCCGGATAAAGTGGCGGCATTGTCAAAAGCAAAAGTGTTGTTTCGGACGGGGATGCCGTTTGAGGAAATGTTGATTCCCAAACTGAAATCCAATGCAAACAATTTGAAAATTGTCGATCTCCGTAACAGAATAACGCTTCGTTCTCTGGAACTTCACGACCATCATTCCCACGCGAACGGCAATATTCATGTCCACAACGACAATATTCCTCTCCATAACAACAATATTCCTCTTCATAACGAATCTGATCCTCATATTTGGTTTGCCCCGACTATTTTGAAAACAGAAGTACAAACGGTTTTGCAAACACTTTCGGAGATTGATCCGGCGGGAGCTGCTCAATATCAAAAAAATGCGGAACAATTTCTTGAGGAGATTGAAGAGTTACGGATTGATTTGGTGAAACGTCTTGCGCCGTTTAAGGCGAAAACGGTGTTTGTTTTTCATCCTGCTTACGGATATTTTTGCGACGAATTCGGATTACGGCAACGGGCGGTTGAATTTGAAGGAAAATCGCCGAAACCTCAACAACTGACCGCATTGATTAAAGAAATTCGTCATACTGAAGATATACCGGTTATTTTTGTCCAGCCGGAATTTAATCAGGCGCCGACACAAGCAATTACCGAAACAACCGGTATAAAAATGATTATTCATTCGCCTCTGGAACGAAATGTCTTGCAAAGTATGAAACGTTTTGCAGAAGAAATTATTCTTAGTAAACCGAATAGTTTTTAACTAATTTTTCTGATTATTTCGGAATATGGGACGAGCTGGCTGTTCAATTCCGGCGGCAACCTTTGCCCAAAGGTCGTGTCGGCGAAACATTGCCTATCTTGGTTTACCTATTTCATTCATTTCATTGTAACTATTTTTTCCGCTTTATCCAAAGCCAAAACAATAAAAAAGTAATCAAAAAACAAACATAAACAATTCGTGCCGTAAAATCCAATGAAATCAGAGTGAAGTAAACGCTAATCCCCAAAAATATAATCTCAACAATAAATAAAAAATTGTTGTCGGTAAACCGATTTTGTTTTTTCTTTTGCCGCTTCATCACTTCATTTATAAAATTATTGTCCCTTAAATCCCTAATATTTTTCGTGTGAGAAACATAAGGGAAATTGTAACTATTCAGTCGATTGGCGGTTTTTACATTTTGCGATTGATTTATTACAACGAACAACCCCTTTAGGGGTTCAACGTGAATAACCGCCGGTT
>JAIROD010000721.1 GCA_031257725.1 Planctomycetaceae bacterium
GTATGTTTGGAATATTACATGATAAGCCCAAACCTGTCAAGCCCTCCGCCAAAATTTTTTTCTGTTGCCTATCGACAACGCAACTGTGGGTGAAAACCCTTCGGCGAAAGGTTGCCTACTTGATGAGTATTTCCTGATAATACGCTACTGGGCATCTCTAATAATTCAATTTTTGTAATATATCAGTGAAATATTTTTTTTTAACTATTCAGTCGTTTACTCCGAATAACCACCCCTAGCCCCTCCGAAGGAGGGGAATCATTCCCCTCCTTCGGAGGGGCTAGGGGTGGTAAAAAATAAACTTCAATCGCCGAAAAATTCCACTGATATATTACCAATTTTTTATTTTCAACCAATTAATTAATAAATTAATAGTTAACGACGGGGGTACCCTGTGTTTGGGGGGCAAGCCTAACAACGCGGGGCAAGCCCACGCCGTTAACTTTCAGTAAATTCTGAATTATTAGAGATTCCCATTATTTCATCGAGACAAGGCGAGTTTTGTTGCGACACGGCACGCTTCCAACATGCTACCGGTTTCGGCGATACCTTGCCATGCTTTATCAAACGCCGTTCCGTGAGCGACACTGGTTCGGATAATCGGCAACCCAAGTGTAATATTCACCGCCCGATGCATTCCAAGTAACTTTAATGCAATATGACCTTGATCATGAAACATCGCCACCACAGCGTCAAATGTTCCCTTTTGAGCGTTCACCATGATGGTGTCGGCAGGAAATGGACCCTCAATATTCAGTCCTTCGGCGATAGCTTGTTGAACTGCCGGACGAATAATGTGAATTTCCTCCGTTCCAAATAATCCGTCTTCTCCGGCATGAGGATTCAACGAACAAACACCGATATGCGGTTGACACCCAGACAAACCAATCATTCGTTTCATAAAATCATTAATCAGTTTCGATTTGGCAAGTACAGATTCAATGGTGATCTGTCCGAAAATATTTTTCATTGCGGTATGCAGTGTAACATGAACAACGGCAAGACCATTTTCAGAACAGATATTATCACCGTGACCAAGATAAAGCATCATCGCAAAATCGTCAACTCCACAACGTTCCGCAAAAATTTCCGTGTGACCGGGATAATGGTAACCGGCAAGATTGAGCGCATTTTTGTGAATCGGAGCAGTAACCACCGCATCAATAATTCCCGCTTTCGCATCATCAATAGCGTGAATAATCGCCTGATAAGCGGCATCACCGGCTCTAGCATCAACCATACCACATGGAACTCTCGTTACACTTTCAACGCCGCAACGAATACACGGAATCGTCAAAACATCTGAAATTGACGATTCGGATTGCGGTAATATTTCACAAACGGTTCGTATTTCCGTAATAACCGCATCAATATTACGTAACACTGCCGCACGTTGCAAAATTTCAGGATGACCGTAAACAACCGCCTGAACATTCGTTTGGCGAATCATTTCCCGCCAAGCCCCAACAATAATTTCAGGACCAACTCCGGCAGCATCGCCCATTGTTATACCAAGAATCATCGTTAATAAATCAGTAAATCAATAAGTCAATAAAATGGAAAACGGAAAATAAAAAACAAATTGATAATGTTACCGCTAGTACAGTTGGAAATATTGAAGATATAAGCCCCAATAACAATCTGCTGAAATGTTGCAGAAATAGACGGTTACACCTAACCGTTCACGATTTCGTATTTATTTTTTCCGATAAAAATAATCAATACAAATTTCAAGTTCGGACGATCTTTGAGACGTTGGGAATGAGCATATTGATTCAACTGTTCCAACCCCTTCTTGCGTTTTTGGGCAATTTCTGTTTCTTTAGCACCAGTTTTACAATATTTCAATTCCAATATCCACTCATATTGAACCTGCGGGATATTGGGATTTCGTTGCAAAAATATGTCCGCACGTCCGGGAACTGTTTCATATTCGCTCATTGGAATATAAATATCGTTCAAAAGAAGATACGCAAGCAATAAAACTTTAATATATTTTTCGTCAAAATGCTGTAAATCAAAGTCAGATAATTTACTAAATACATTTTGTGAAACATAATCGATAAAACCGTCTATCGTTCCTTCCATTGCCATCGTATAAATTGTTTCTTCCACTAAATCCGTATTCATTTTTATACGACGTGAATTTGACTCGATGAGTAACCGAATTTGTTCCCAATACACTCGTTGAATGGAATAGTTTGGAATGACCAAACGTAATTTGTTCAAGTAAGATTCTTTGATTGTCAACAAACCCAAATAGAATAATAACGAAACAAAATAATGATCATCGTTCAATTGGTCAATCGAAAATTTTTCCAACACTTTCGAAACAATACTACCTTCTTTAATGATCTTGACTAAAATCTCACGGTTACTGTCATTTTGAATAAGCCGTTTCAAACGACTGGAATCCATACTCAAATTCGGATCAATAAAATTTTTAGGCGGTTTGTTGTTTTCTAATATTTGTTCAAAAAAATAGAGCATCATTGAAGAATGATAGACGGTGTTTTCACCTTCTTCGTTAAATCGATAACCGTTATAATAATGTTCCATATCAACATTAATCTTGTCGGCATCAATTCCTATTTCCGTCATCAATGTTTCAACTTCTCGGCTGGTAAAACCTAACATTTCATTATATTGTAATTTAAGCGTAAGATTGGAAACAATGTTAAAACCACTGGTAAGATCGTCAAGCATGATTGGGGAAATACCTGTCATAAATGTCCGATTTACAACGGAAAAAGTAGTTGCCGTTTTGATGCGCTCGTAAAAATCGCGGACAACACCGTTGGCATTAACCATCTTCTTGTAAAAATCATTGCCTTTTACTGTTCCCATTGCAATAAAATCATTGGCAAAATGATCGTACTCGTCAATGATTACAAAAACCTGTATGTTTGCCGATTTTGCAACACTAAAAGCCCAATCAAGAACACCAAGATTGGGATGTTCTGTATTGATTTTCCGGATCATTTCTTTTGTCTTCGGGAAAATATTTTTGTGATCGTCCAGAAATAAACGAACAGAATTGCGGACTTTATCACAAAAAGAAAAAATAAATTCATCAGCACCACTGTTCGTGTTTAATCCTGAAAAGTCAAAATTCATCACCGCATAACTATTTTTTTGCGGCGTGGGATGCTGACCGATGTACAAATCGCCAAATAAACGTTCAAATTCGCCCGTATAATTTATGTCATAATAATATGTAAGTGTGGAAAGAAATAAACTCTTACCAAACCGGCGCGGACGAATAAATATCTGGTTTTTGTTACTTTCCTGCTCAAGTGCCGCGATAAACCGCGTCTTGTCAACGTAAACATAATTATTTGATGTGCGGATACTTCGGAAGTCGGCGTTGCCGTACGGCAATTGTTTTGGTTTTTTTGTATTCATAAAATATAATGTAATAAAAAAGCGCAATACTTCAGTGGAATTTTTGTTTTTCAATCTCAACCTCGTTAGGGGGTAAGAGACGCATAACCGGCTCCGAGCAACACCAGTACGATGATCAACATACAAGAATTTCGTAATATATCAGTGGAATATTTTTTTAACTATTCAGTGGATTGTTGGTCTAGTAACGTCTGCCATCGGGTCAACGCCGCTAGGCGTTTACTGTGAATAACCGCCGGTTGAAACCGGCGG
>JAIROD010000727.1 GCA_031257725.1 Planctomycetaceae bacterium
AACGCCCTGTAAGGGCAATTGATTAATAGATTCGTGGAGAGTTGGTTGCGTTGCAATCGGATTACGACCCATGTATCAATAATTCCGCTAACTATCCCTGTTCCGCTCTCAATTATCTATTGCCCTTTCAGGGCGAATGATAAATTGACCGGTAACCTTTTTTTACGGGAGTAGGGAGAACTTCGCCCCTAAACAAACAACAAACGCTCCCTTATGTATGTACATTCAAAGAAATCTCTACAAAATCTGCGGACATTCCAAATTGTTCCATAAGGTATGCGATTCTATTTAAGAACGTTTTTGCAGAACAATTAATATGTATAAACTCTAAATCGTCTTCTAAAATAGTTTTTTTGTTATCCCAGAAATTCCCCTCAAAAGTTTTGTAATTTTGTCTCAAACTCCTATCTTCATCAATTAGTGGTTGAAGCTTTTTCCACTTGATAATTATATTGTCTTTTCTAAATAATTTTTCTTGATTATTCAGAATAGCGTCATAATCGTAATCTTTACTTTTCTTGAACCATTTAAGAAATTCAATAAAAACATCTTGCCAAGTTCGTACATAAATACTTTCATCATTAATTACAATTTTTTCAGGTTTGTTGCCTTCTGCAATTTCACCCGCTTCATCATCAAGCGGTGAAAAAGATGTCTTCTCACTGCTTTGTGTGTTCCAATTATCAGCAGTTTTACGATCATCCGGTAAAGGAAATGTTTCTAATAACCAAGAAATCATATTTTCTTGATGCTCTTTAATATCTCTTTCGTTCCAAGAATCGCGATTTATTACATCTAAACGAAAGTTTAGCGAGGATTTGTTGAGTTTATCTTTTTTATCTGTAAACGATTTATTTCCTATTTCGCCATTAAACTCTGTAAGAATCAAATTCCCAATATTGTGAAGATATTGTTTATGTACATTTTCATTGTTTTCACCCAATTCGTTTTTCCATGAGTTAGAGAGTGTTTGAGGCATAATATGCTCTATACTGATTCGGGAATCTCTAAAATTTACCGCTACTTTCGTCCTATTTTCTTCAATTTTTCCAAGAATAAATTTTGAATATTTTTTTACGCCTTCGTAAAAGTTAATATTTTTAAGTTGATCAGACAGTTCCATATCATTAGGCATTCTCATTTTATAAAACATCTTAGACAACAATTCTATCATTGAAACTGTTGAATTAGACAAATCGGTTATTCTTTTGCACAGTAAAACAATATTTTTGTTTTCACCTTGTGTCAAACCAAGAATACGTCTGCGAATAAGATAAGTGCGAATTACTGTCAGAATTTCAATCAATTTATCGTCGCTTAATCTAATATCACCAACTCCTTGTTGATTATACTCAAGTAATCCAAGCACAAATGGTTTAAATGCTTCTGCTTTAATATCGTGAAAAATATTTCGTAACAACTCTTTTGTTTCTTTATTTATTTTGTCAGTTACATTTTCAGAAATAATCCATTTATACCAAGGTACAAAACGAATTATATCACTAATGAACTCTTCATGTGTAGTAAAATTATCGTTTACATATTCTTTGAATATTTGGTAAACTTCTTTTGTGTTGCTGTCAACCTTTTCATCGCTGACTACTTTTATTGAACTTGCCGTTTTATACTGCAAATAATCACGATAGAACTTTGAAGTATCATCGCTAAGTAGCGATTCAATTTTGGGTTGCCATTTTGTTTCATACAGCTTTGACTGTTTTTTGCTGTCGAGTGATAAAAGAATAAAATTTCTGACCAAATCAGCCAGCGTTAAAGCCTTGCCGAGCGAGTTAAGCGTTTCAAAAATAATTTGTGGGTCTTCACCTTTGTGCGGTCTTTCATCTAAAAAAATCACAGCAACATTCATCCTTTTAATTGCCAGAATGTAATGATCGAAAGTAATGTCGGAATTAGTTCTCTTTGTATCATTAATCAGCTTATTAAATATCTGATAAGCGGTTTTGATAATTCCCGCATTGGGTTCTTGTCCATTTACTAATGCTTTGTATGCATCCCAGTCTTTTGTAACTTGCTTGAGTTTTATTTTATCTTCAAAATCGGAAGCATTATTTTTTAAGTAAAGTTCTGTAATCTGTTTCTTACGAATATCGTCACCTTCAATATTACGCAAAGCGATTAAAAACAACAGAGTTGTTGTAAGCCGTTGTTGACCATCTACAACCACAGATTTGTTTGCAAATCCTTGCGTCTCTTCTTTGATAACTACCGTACCAAAAAAGTGTTCTAACTTATCATGTTCTTTGGGATTTAATTCGGATTTAACAATACGGATAATATCGCTAAAATACCTTTCTATTTCAGGTTTTCCCCAAGCATACGCCCTCTGAAAAGGCGGAATAAAAAACGAAGTTGCATTTTTTGTTAGCACATCGTTTATCGAATGACTTTCTGTTTTCATATTATACTATTCGTGGTCAATAAATTACACATTTCATAATATGCAATCAACGGCATGATTTAGGTAGTTTTGTTTGATTTCAGAGGTAGACGATCCCTGACCATGTTGTTGACTGTATATCTTCATTGGATTTCAAAACGTCAAAAACTATAAAATGATGACAACGTAAAGTATATACTCGTTACATTTTAATTTTCGGTTTTTGAGAAATACACAGGATACGTTTCGTCCTTAAAAATAGAGCCTATCCAGCAATCTTTTCAAAAACAAAAACGAAATTTCAAGTGAAAAAAGTATATTAACTATTAACTGCACTTTCCAAAAAAATTGGAGAAAAAAGTCCTTATTTTTAAGGCTTTTTGATATATTTGAATAAAATATAATTTTTGTACACCGTTAAAGATGTCCAAATTTTACCAAAATATGTAAAAAACATAGGAATTTCCGCTTAAAATTTTTGGAAAGTGTAGCTATTAATTAATAGGTTGAAAATAAAAAAATTGAATTATGAGAGACATCCTAGTTAGCGACGGAGGCACCCCGTGTTCTACTATTGTTAAGTCTAACAACACGGGGGCAAGGTTAAATATAAACGCGGGGCAAGCCCGCGCCGGTTAAGTTGGTGAATTCTGAACATTAGAGATTCACCGTTACCTTCAATCTTAATTTTATATATGATCTTTACTTGCCGCTTTGCGTGAAAGTTTGATGCGGTTCTGTTCATCAACAGCAATCACTTTCACAGGGAAACGGTCGCCGATTTTAACGTGATTATGAATATTGTCGATATATTCGTCGGCAATTTCACTGATGTGACAAAGTCCGTCGCGTCCGGGTAAAATTTCGATGAATGCTCCGAAATCTTTGATACTGGTAACCTGACCTTCATAAACTTTACCAATTTCCACCGAACCGGTTATTCGAGTTACTTCATCGAGAGCAGCCTGAGCACCGGCTTCGTCGGACGAGGCAATCGAAACTGTTCCGTCATTGTCAATTTCAATTAAAGCTCCCGTTCTGTCCTGAATTCCGCGAATGGTTTTACCGCCGGGACCAATTAAGAGACCAATCTTATCGGGATCAATTTTTGTTTTGAATAATCGTGGAGCATAAGTTGAAATTTCTTTTGCGGGTCGCGGGATTGCGCTGAGCATTTTACGAAGAATCTGAATTCTTGCTTCACGTGATTGTGCTAAGGTTGCCTTGATAATTTCCAGACTAATCCCGTCAATTTTAAGGTCGAGTTGAATTCCGGTAATACCGTTTTGTGTTCCGGCAATTTTGAAATCCATATCGCCGAAATGATCTTCGTCGCCCATAATATCGGTAAGAAGAACCCAGCGTTCCTTTTCTTTGACCAAACCGACAGAAATTCCGGCAACAGGGTTGGAAATAGGAACGCCAGCCGCCATTAAACCGAGAGTCGCACCGCAAACGGTTGCCATAGAACTTGACCCGTTTGATTCTAAGATATCAGAGACAACACGAATGGTGTAGGGGAAATCTTCGGGATAAGGAATAACCGGTTTGACACTGCGTTCCGCCAAAGCACCGTGACCATATTCACGCCGTCCCGGTCCACGAACCGGTTTACATTCGCCGACTGAAAAACTGGGGAAGTTATAATCCAGCATGAATTTTTTTGAATATTCATCGAATAGACCGTCCACACGTTGTTCATCGCGTGCGGTTCCGAGCGTAATCGTAATCAACGCTTGTGTTTCACCGCGTTGAAACAGCGCAGAACCGTGAACTCGCGGTAAAACGTTGATTCGGCATTCAAGATCGCGTACATCTTTCATTCCCCGCCCATCCGGTCTTGTTCCCGAAAGAATTTGATCACGGACAACCCGTTCCTCAAGTTCATTCCACGCAATATCAAAAAGATCGGCATCCCATTGTGGTTTGTCGTCTGTTGGGGGGTCAAGGTCTGAAGCTTCATCGACAATGTCATCGGTTTTGGTCAATGTTTCGCCAATATTGTTGGATTTCGATACCGGAAAAAATTCTTCACGCGCGGCGGTTTTGAGAGATTCGCAAGCCTCGAAACGTTCTAGTTTTCCGACGGTTCGTTTTGCTGTCCAGAATGCGTCGTAATATTTTTCTTTGAGAGCTTCGTAGAGTTTTTCGAAAGGAGGTTCTGTGTAAGTCAATCGTGTCGGTTGAACCTTTTCGATCAATTCAAGTTGCAGATCAATAATTTCCCGAATATATTGATGTGCGGTTGTAAGAGCTTCAAGCATGAGGTCTTCCGGCATTTCCCGTGCAAAACCTTCAATCATCAGGATATGTTCACGGTTACCGGAAACGATAATATCCAGTTCACTTTCTTCAAGTTGTTCTGAAGTTGGAAACGGGACAAATTTTTCATTGACATACCCGATTCGGACAGAGGCTAAGGGACCGTTAAAGGGCAACGCCGAAATTGCAACCGCTGCTGCGGAACCATTCATCGCCAGAACATCGGGATCAACCGTTCGGTCACAGGACAATGTAAAAGATTGAACCTGAACTTCGTTGTAAAATCCTTTTGGAAACAGGGGGCGCATGGGGCGGTCAATCAATCGGGAGGTCAAAATTTCTTTGAGTCCCGGTCGTCCTTCACGTTTAATGAATCCGCCCGGAAATTTTCCGGCGGAGGCGGTTCGTTCCCGATAATCGCAAGTCAACGGAAAAAAATCTGTTCCGGGACGACTTGGTGCGGTGGTGGCGGCACAAAGGAGAACAGTTTCATCGTACCCGATTAAGACGCTTCCTGCTGCTTGTTTTGCGAGTTCGCCTGTTTCCATCCAAAGGACACCTTTTCCGATTTTTTTTTCTACTCGATGTTTCATTATAATTTGAAATTCTTTCTTTTGTTTGGAACTTTTTTTGAGTTCAGAATGTTTGTTGTACCGTAACAGGTAAGGAGTCAAGTTTTCCTATTTACGCGGTTGACCTAACCATTTCCCGTGTAACGGCTTATGTTACCAAGATTTACTGAGTTGTTCCCGCTGTAAAATGCAAGGATATGAGGGAACCATCCATATCCGAAACGGTTCTGTAAAAACGTTTTAACCGATAAACGATTATTGATACGGGTTAAAAACACGCACCGAAAACGAGAAAGCCGAAACCGTTCCCTATTATCATTAATAAGTTTGGCTTTAATTTATTTTCGAATACCGAGAGCCTGAATAATATCGACATATCGTTGCGGCTCACGGTTTTTGAGATAATCAAGAAGCCGGCGGCGACGGCTTACCATCATCATGAGTCCGCGTTGGCTGGAATTATCGCGTTTATTGACTTTGAGATGTTCCGTCAAAAGGTTGATTTTTTTTGTTAGGATAGCGATTTGAACTTCCGAAGATCCGGTATCGCCGTCAGCACGTTTGAATTTTCCGATTAAAACTTGTTTTTCTTCTTTTGTCAGCAGGGTCATAATGGGCGGTATTCCTCCAAAACTAAACAATTAATTTAATTAAACTAAATAATATTTTCCCAATACACTACGGAAGGTAATAGTTTATCAGATGGACTTTATCCTGACAACGGGGGGCAACAAGAGAACAAGGGAGAATCTCCAATCATTCAGAATTTACCGAAAGTTCACAACGCGGGGCTTGCCCATACCGTTAACTTTCGGTAAATTCTGAATGATTAGAGATTCCCATTAAAAAATAATTTTATTCGACAGAAATCGATCAAAGTCGAAATATTAGTCAAAAATGTTAGTCAAAATAATTTTTTTGAAAATGGTTTTCCTGGTTGCGGTATTGGCGTGAAATATTATATTTGTTTTGTTTCACTTTACTTTTTCCCCTATAAAAATGTATTCTAAAACACTTCCTTTTGACCGTGAGTTTGTTGAAAAATTAACGGAACAGTTTCCGACCCCCTTTTATCTTTATGACGAAAAAACATTGCGTCGTCATGCGCGATTGTTTACGGAATCTTTTGCGTGGAACATTGGTTTTAAGGAATTTTTCGCTGTTAAAGCCAATCCCAATCCTGAATTGCTTCAAATTCTGAAAACAGAATCTTTGGGAGCTGATTGTTCCAGTTTTCCGGAATTATTGCTTTGTGAGCGAGTCGGGATAAACGGTGAAGACATCATGTTTACGTCAAACAATACGCCGGCAACAGAATTTATCAAAGCCAAAGAACTTGGTGCCATTATCAATCTCGACGACCTGACTCATCTGGAATTTTTAGACTATCACGCCGGATTGCCGGATTTAATTTCATTCCGTTGGAATCCCGGTGCGTTGCGTGACATCGAAAGCGTTATTGGTAATCCCGTCGAAGCCAAATATGGTCTCACAACCAATCAGATTTTCGAAGGTTTTGCGTTGGCAAAACAAAAAGGAATTAAACGGTTCGGACTGCATACCATGGTTGCGTCAAACATGCTTCAGGATGAATTTTTCCGTTACACCGCCAAAACGGTTTTTGAACTTGCATCGGAAATTGAACAACGGATTGGAATCCGTGTTGAATTTGTCAATCTTGGCGGTGGTTTTGGGGTTGCTTACCGACCGGAACAAACTCCCCTCAATATGAAACGGGTTGCCGAAATGATTCATGAAGAATATGACCGATTGATAACCGCAAACAATCCGGCTCCGCTGAAAATTTTTACCGAATCCGGTCGATGGGTTGCCGCCGAATCGGGAACGCTCATTACCCGCGTTATTCATGAGAAAAATATTTACAAGCGTTATATTGGAGTTGATGCGTGTATGGCTCATTTGATGCGTCCGGGTATGTACGGAGCGTATCACCATATTACGGTACTTGGTAAATCGGAAAATTCAGGATTTCCGGTTGAAACGGTGGATGTTGTTGGTTCATTGTGTGAAAATTGTGATAAATTTGCGGTTGATCGGGCATTACCCAAAATTGAACTTGGAGATATTCTGGCAATTCACGATGCCGGAGCGCACGGTTATGCGATGGGATTTCAGTACAATGGCAAACTCCGTTGTGCCGAGTTATTGCTTCAGGAAAACGGAACAGTACGAATGATTCGCCGCGCCGAAACTCCCGATGATTACTTTGCAACTCTTAATCTAAAATAATTAAACCATTATTGATGAGGAATAATATTTTACTCATTGTTTCGGAATTATTCTGGGGGCTTGTAAAAAGATGAGAAGTCGGGATAATAACAAACTCTTTGAGTCAGATTGACATACTGAAATGATCTATCGGGGCGTGGCGCAGCCTGGTTTAGCGCGTCTGACTGGGGGTCAGAAGGTCGCAGGTTCAAATCCTGTCGCCCCGATTAAACTTAAAACCTTGTAAACTCTTTGTTTACAAGGTTTTTTTTATTCAAAAAATTATGAGCCGCCTACATAAGGTAACTGTCTATTTTGTTTTAATTTTTTGTAACTATTCAGTGTATTGTTGGTCTAGTTATTGTAGCAGCCGTTTTTAAACGTCTGCTATCGGGTCAACGCCGCTAGGCGTTTTATGTGAATAACCGCCGGTTTCAACCGGCGGTTATTCACGTTGAACCCCTAAAGGGGGGGCTCGTTGGAATCAATCAATCAATCAATCAATCAATCAATCACAAAATGTAAAACCTCCAATCGAGTGAATAGATACAATTTTTTTAACACGAAACACACGAAATTTCACGAAAAGGATTTTATGGAATTTTTAGTGTGTTTCGTGAAATTTAGTGTGTTTCGTGTTT
>JAIROD010000739.1 GCA_031257725.1 Planctomycetaceae bacterium
TACCCGCCGCGTTGCGGCGGGCTAGCCTATGTTGCCCTTTTCAGGGCGGAATATTACAGATTTTACGCCAATAGTATCATTTACGGCAATTTAATTGCGACAATAAAATAGACGGTTACCTTTTGTGGTGTGTTTGCCCTATCCGTATGCTAAAGCATACGGTTAATAAAATGTCGTCCTTGCAGGACTAATAAAAATTAAAATAGACAGTTACATTTGGCATTGATTCCAATTTTTACCAACATATCGTCCCTAACGGGACGAACATTTTTAATCGACCTCGTTTTCTACCAATATGTTGTCCCTAGCGGGACAGAAATGCCAATACTCATTGTAATCAAATGATCCCCCAAAATAGGAAATAATCAGCCAATTTCTAATCGGGAACGGTTCCGTGCGTTTTATTTCAGAAACAATCAACTCCGGAACAATTACCGCAACAACAACTCCGGTTACCGGAGGCGAATCGCCGTTTGGTGTTTGGGGGGCGTTAGGTTCGATCAACGGCGGAGAAACCAAAACTCCGTAACTGCAATCGCAAACACAAAATTTTTTTGTAACTATCCAATTAAGCGGAAATACGGATATATTCCTGATTGATTTCAGTAACCGTACCGGTAATAGAAGCGTGAAGGTCTGCACCAAGAGCAGGTTTGCCGTCTGTAACAGGGCGTTGAGCAATAGGTTGTCCGGTGTGGACCGCGTTACCGGTTTGGACAATGGGAATACAAGTTGCCCCAATATGTTGACGAAGCGGAAGCACAACACTTTGTACCTCCAACAACCGATCTTCAAGCGGACCCTTGTTTTGATAACCGGCAAGACCAATTTTTTGTATCAATCGTGTTGTCGGCGTTTTTCGGTTTAACATCTGTTGTCCCGCTCTTTCCGGTCGGAACGGCGGATTTTCCCAGCGTTGTTTGTTTGCTAAAAGCCTGCGTTTGTTTTCCGCACAAACATTTTTCGGATCCAGTCCTTCCGGACAAGAACAATAGGAACAAAGATTGCATTCACAACAGAATACGGTACCGGGAACATCAGATTGAGCCGAAACATTAAATCCAAGACTTCGCATGGCACGATGCGGTTCAATCGGATGCCCAAGCAAATTTCGCGGACAAAGTTCTGTACAGAAAGAACATTGATCGCAAGCGGATCGGCCAACCCGAACGGTTTTTTTCCAATCCCACTGTTTTCGTTGAACAATAAAATGATCCTGCGGTAAAACGATTATTCCGCCGGTTGTTTTTGTAACCGGATTTGACAAATCAGTTTCAACGTATCCCATCATGGCTCCGCCGACAACAAACGCAGGATTGGCAATCGTTACACCTCCAGCCGCTTTGATACATTCATTCAAGGAAACGCCCAGCGGAACTCTAAGTGTACAAGAATGTTCGACAGAACCGGCAATTGATACAAATTTTTCTGTTACCGGTTTGGTTTCGGCAACAGCAACGTTACACGCGGTTTCGACATTCATCACCACAACCCCAACCGCCAACGGAATTCCTCCCGGCGGAATCACTCGGTTAAGCGATTCATAAACTAAAATAAATTCATCACCGGACGGATAGGCATCGTCGAGAAACGCTATTTCCATTCCGGTAACAAGTTTCGGACGAAGTGTATCGATAACATGGACATATTTTTTCTTAATCCCGACAACACCGCGAATTGCGCCGACAAGTTGCATTGCCCGCGCAAGACCTTCAACAACTATTTCCGTTCGATGGAGAATCAGTTCTTTGTCTTTGTGTAACAACGGTTCACATTCGGCGGCGTTAATAACAACCGTATCCGCTTTACCGGATAACTTAACATGCGTCGGAAATCCCGCTCCGCCCGCCCCGACCACTCCCGCTACAGCAATCTGTTCTACAGTAATCATTTTTTTATTCGTACCGTAATTGCATGATAATTGAACCATCTTAGACCATCCGTCGGTATCTCACTGTGACGCAACCGCAAAAAAGTAGGCTACCTTTCGCCGAAACGTCGCCTGACTCTGATAACATCGATGCCGTGAATGATGTAAAGATTACTGATTTTATCGGTATAGGCGAAAAGTATTGTTTAAGATTCGCTCTGATTTAGGAAATTTTACCTCACACATGTAATAGTTGTTAGATTGGATAAATTAAGGGGAATGCGTAGGGAACCTCTAATAATCCAGAATTTGCCGAAAGTTAACGGCGTGGGCTTGCCCCGCATTGTTCAACTTAACCATAAAACACGGGGTACTCCCCATCGTTATACTTTTTTTACTTAAAAATTCGGTTTTTGTTTTTTGACAGGCGAGACCGATTTTGACTGGATAAACATGATTTACAGGATTTTTAAATAAGAGACTCATCGCCTTTTATTCTTACAAAACCGAATTTTAAAGTGAGAAAAGTATAACAAATGGGCAGAAAATAAAAAATTGAATTATGAGAGATGCCCAATAGTTGTATTTTCATCATTTTTCGTATCTATTCAGTAGAGTGTCTTATCTGGAAGTACTCATCAGGTAAGCGACTCAAAGGTAGGCGACCTTTCGCCGAAAGGTCGCAACGGTTGATTTGGTTTTCCCATTTCCGTCCGCACACAGGGGCAAGTCGGCTATCGCCGTATTAGTAAAAACCGCTCGGCGAGCGGTTGCCTACCATCGAATGACCAATCTACTGAATAATTACCATTTTTCTTTATACGAAAAAAAATAATTGACGTAACTCATTAGAGACCCAAGTGATCTGTCTTCGACCACCGAAAACCTTCCTCACCGGTTATTATATAACCTTTTGTAAGATAAGGGGTTACAAAATAATGTCGGTAAAACGGCTCTTTCGGATATTCTATAACTACTGATATTGCCAAGAGTTGCGTTTGAAAACAGGTTGTATAAAACACGGATTTGAACGCCTGATTTTCCTGTTAAATCGGGTAAAATCCCTATATCTAGTGTTTTAAATGGAGAGTACCCCCAAAATAGCCGGTTTAGTTGCCAAAGTTCGTTTCTTCGTTAAACTTTAACACACTTGCATTCCAAAGTTCGGCAGTGACGAGCCGGACAAATTCCCGTTTAAGGTTCGTTTCATTGATTTTTTACAGACCCCTGTTGCCGGAGGCGACAGTAAAATAAAGAAATCATTGGGAACCGTTCACCTCGAAATAATGGAGATACTTTCAAAAAGACTACTGACTTTTCAATAAAAAAGAATTCATTCCGTCAATTAAAATAAAACCTTTATTTTCTTATTACAACTCATGACTGTCGTAATAAGAACGATAACGATAAGGAAATGGGAAGCGATAATCCGTTTCTTGAAGGAATTGGTTGTTATTTAGATTTTGAGCAACGGAACTGATTACCGCCGTGAGATATTTTATCATGTCTAATGACGTTACTCCGGTGCAGGTATTTTCTTTTTTATACTGTTTGTCGGCTCTTTTTGTTGGCGGTCGAAGGATTTTTCGCGGTTTGGATTGTTGCTCAAGAGACGATCCTGTCACTTAGGAGGATTGAGAATGCCAAGGAAGCCTCAGATCGGAATCAACTCGGACTACCGCGCCGCTCAAAAAGGAGTACCGGCTTTAAGTGTTGTGTTTTCCGGTTATTACGATTCCCTTCTTCAGGCGGGCGCGTTGCCTGTTGTGATTCCCCCCTTTCTCGAAAACAAAGACCTCGACTCAAACCTGGAACAAGTTATTTCCATGCTTGATGGAGTGGTCATGATTGGAGGGGCTGACCTCGACCCGCGGCGTGATGGATTTATGCTCCACTCGTCGGTGAAACTACTTGATGAACGCCGTGAGACGTTCGACCGTTTTTTGATTGAAAAAGTTGCAGAACACCGAGTTCCTCTTCTCGCTATTGGGACAGGGATGCAACTCCTTAACGTCTCTCAGGGAGGAACCTTGTTCCTTCATATACCGGAAGACCTGCCCAAAGCTCTTCCTCATCGTGATGCGATGGATCCTAACCATCGCCATGCACTGGTGATTGAAAAGGACTCGCTTATGGAGCGAGTTTACGGTGACAACGATATTCGCGTCAACAGTTTACATCACATGGCTGTTGACGATGTTGCGCCGGGATTTCTCGTTACGGGTCGATGCCCGGACGGTATTGTGGAGGTGATTGAATCACTGCACCATGATTGGTTGGCTATTGGGACTCAGTTCCATCCGGAAAGTCCTTCGGCAACTGCTTTGGATGGACGTATTTTCAAAGAATTTGTGCAAGAAATTATTGCACGCAACCGAATCATGGGGATTACACTCCAGGAAGTTGAAGAACCAGCGTTTGTTTGAACTTTCGACGGTAAAAACGGCGCAGCATTCTTCGCAGCGTGAACGGTTACCGGTTCATCCGGTAACCGTTCTTTTTTCGTAACTATTCGGTAGCGATTCTATATTCTATATTCTATATTCTATTGTTTATCGGGCATCTCTAATCATTCAGAATTTACCGAAAGTTAACGGCGTGGGCTTGCCCCGCGTTATTCGACTTAACCCTAAAACACGGGGTAAACCCCGTCGTTAACTATTAATTTATTAATTTTTAATTTATTAATTAATGGGTTGAAAATAAAAAATTGAATGATTAGAGATGCCCTAGAAATATTTGCGGTGCGGGCTTGCCTCGCACGGTTAGATTTATTGTTGTTATTGCGGGCGAGATGTCCGCGTTCCTACAAAATGAAATCGGCATTAGATTTTAACCCCCCCTTGTCGGTTAGAGGGTGTTCGATAAAATGTGATACTCTTTGTAGTAATGGCCCCGTCGTCTAGCGGTTAGGACACGGCCCTTTCAAGGCCGCGGCACGGGTTCGATTCCCGTCGGGGTCATTTTTAAAGATTTGTAATATTGTAATATATCAGTGAAATATTTTTTTTTAACTATTCAGTCGTTTCCTCCGAATGACCACCCCTAGCCCCTCCGAAGGAGGGGAATCATTCCCCCCCCTTCGGAGGGGCAGGGGTGGTAAAAAATAAACTTCAATCTCCGAAAAATTCCACTGATATATTACGTAATATTTCAGTGGAATATTCCTGATTTAGGGGAGAGTGGATGCCCCCCTACAAACCTTATTTTCACCTTATTTTCTTAACAAAACGATTAGACAAAAAACCTTAGCAGCAAGAGTCCTACCAGAAACCAAACCTTATTACTTTATTGTTCCTTTTTTTAATAAGGTAATAAGGTTTGTCTTTTGTAGGAATCATTGCTACTAAGGTTGTTTTGTTTGAAAATAAGGT
>JAIROD010000816.1 GCA_031257725.1 Planctomycetaceae bacterium
TTCTCGCCGGACGCGATGAATTTCCGGTCGGTAACGAATTTATTCGGCTTAACGGCGAAAATTCGTTTCGATATTTTATGCTTGCCCGATTATTTTGTATTCCGTTCAGTATTCTTGGCGCGGTTGTTTGTTATCGTTGGGCTAAAGAAATTTATGGTACGAAATCCGGTTTTATTGCCTTGATTTTTTGGTGTTTTTCTCCGACAATTCTCGGTCATGCGTCCACGATTGGTCCCGATGCTCATGCCGCCGCTTGTGGTCTTTTTGCCGCCTATTTGTTCAGGCATTGGCTCAAATCACCCTCCGTTTCCGCAACAATTTTTTCCGGTCTCGCTTTAGGACTTGCCGAATTGACCAAAACAACATGGCTTATTTTGTTTCCGCTTTGGTTGTTCTTTTGGCTGTTTTGGCGAATAACCAATAAAGATCAAAAATCGAAACCTTCCTTGACGGCGCTTGGCATCATTTTATTTATTGGAATAATTTGTATCAATATCGGTTACAGCGGAGAACGAATGTTTCAACCGCTTGGTCAGTTCCGTTTTATCAGCACAGCACTAGGCGGTTCTAATACAGAAACAAATAATAAAATGAAAGGAAAAAACCGATTTCGTGAAACTGTATTTAAAAGTATTCCGGTACCGCTTCCGCAAAATTATCTGCTTGGTATTGATATTCAACGTTCCGATTTTGAATTTCGTTCCGAAAATTATCTTTTGGGCGAATGGAAATATGGCGGTTGGCGGTATTATTATCTAATTGCATCTGCTGTTAAAGAACCTGTTCCATTAATCTTATTAACCGGTCTTTCTGTTTTATTCTCTTTTCATTTATTGCGGCGAGATGAACTCATACTTTTGTTACCGGCAATCACCGTGTTTATTCTTGTGAGTTCTCAAACGGGAATGAATCAACATTATCGTTATGTTTTAGGAATGTTACCGTTTTTGTTTATATTTACCGCTAAAATCGGAATCATTCAACATCGGCTGTTACAAATTGCAATTTTGTTACTGATGATATGGTATTGCGGCAGCAGTCTTGTTGTCTTTCCTCATTCATTATCGTACTTCAATGAAGCAGTCGGCGGTCCCGATTCCGGACACCGCTATCTGTTGGGAAGTAATCTCGAATGGGGACAAGATGTGTTATTGCTCAAAAAATGGATTGACGAACATCCCGAATGTCAACCGGTTTTTATTGCACAATCATCATACTATGATATTGGAACCGTCGGCATTAAATCAAACGTAACCCTAAAAAACCTTACAACACCGGGTTGGTATGCCATCGGAGTCAATAATTTATACAAAAAGGATGAAAAGTATCATTGTTTTCTTAACCATCAACCTGTAGCAAAAATCGGGTATTCGATTTATATTTATCGGAGTTACTGAAATAGACTCCTCTCACTTTAAAATTCGTCTTACGTAGATTTTTTATTTTCAACCTATTAATTAATTAATAAATTAATTAATAAATTAATAGTTAACAACGGGGTTTACCCTGTGTTTTGGGGTTAATCTAACAACGCGGGGCAAGCCCACGCCGTTAACGTTCGGTAAATTCTGAATTATTAGAGATCCCCAATTACTAGTTAAAAAGTCAAAAAAAATTTGTTTTGGCCAATGATATTTTTAGAGGTTCCCAAGAGCTATTTTACACACCCTACCCTACGGGACGGAAACTCAAATATTCGGCGGAATATAGTTACACCCCGATTAGTATTTCCCACAGTGTTTCCAGTGATTGCGGAATAACTTTGGCGGAACCAATTGTTGTCATGAAATTGGTGTCCCCGTTCCAACGTGGAACAATATGCCAATGTAAATGTCCCGGCAAACCGGCGCCGGCGGAAAGTCCAAGATTCAAACCAATATTGAAACCGTCAGGATTCATTTTTTGTTCTAAAATCCCAGTCCAACGGTCAATCTCCCGAACCAATTCAAGTTTTTCTGTCTCCGTCAAACCGTCAAGCCGTCCACAATGGCATCGCGGCGCCACTAAAAGATGTCCATTGTTGTACGGAAAACGATTTAAAATCGTTATCGTTAATTCTGTTCGGCGAACAATAAACCGTTGCCGGTCATGCTGTTCATCGAAAATGCCCTGACAAATAAAACAATTAGAATCCGCATTAGGTCCCACTACAACCATTGGCGGTTGAACCGCCTCATCCTCCGTAATATACGCCATACGCCAAGGCGCCCAAAGTGTTTCTGGTTTATTGTTTTCCATTTTGGTAAGTTCCTCCGTTTGGAAAGTTTTAGAAATGACCGCAAGCAATCGTTGACATTCCCCAAAGTTTTTGCAATGCGGTATCCAGTTTAGCAATAATATAATCAATATCAGCGATGGTGTTGTCTTCTGAAAATGTGAAACGGAGTGAACCGCGTGCCAACTCTATCGGCAAACCAATTGCCAGAAGAACATGACTCGCATCAAGTGAACCGGATGAACAGGCTGAACCGGTTGAACAACAAATCCCCAGCATATCCAGCATCAAAACCAGTGATTCGCCTTCGACATTTTCAAAACTAAAATTGGCATTGCCGGGTAACCGTTTTTCCCGATCACCGTTGAGCCGGCAACGATTAAAATGATTCATACGGAAAACACCATCAATAAAATGTTCCCGTAATTTGAAAAGAGACGCCGTTCGTTGCGGCAGATTGGCAACCGCTTCCTGCATTGCCGTACCGAAACCGGCAATTGCGGCGGTGTTTTCCGTACCGGCACGGTGAAAACGTTCCTGCGCTCCGCCGTCCATGAATCCGGCAATTTCAACTCCTTTCCGAATATACAACGCCCCAACCCCTTTTGCCGCATGAATTTTATGTCCGGAAATTGAAAGCAAATCAACATCAAGTTGCCGAACATCGACCGGAATATTGCCAATCGCCTGAACCGCATCGGTGTGAAACAAAATTCCTCTTGACCGGCAAATTGCCGCCAACTCCGTAACCGGTTGAATCGTTCCAATTTCATTGTTGGCAAACACCACACTGACCAGTCCGGTGGTGTCGCGAAGTGATTCTGTGAGTTGTTCTGTCCGGAGAATTCCATTCGGCGGAACATCAAGCAATGTAACTTCAAAACCCTGATTTTTCAATGATTCCAAAGAATTAAGTACCGCGTGGTGTTCAAACGTTGTTGAAACAAGATGTGGTTTTCCTTTTTTTCGTTGTGTTATTGCAGAACCTTTGATCGCCCAATTATCCGATTCCGTTCCGCCGGACGTAAAATAAATTTCACCGGAAACCGCCCCAATCGCCTCCGCAACCTGTTGACGTGCTTCTTCAACCCGCTTTTTCGCCCGCAGTCCCAAACCATAAACACTCGACGGATTACCATATTCCTCTCGAAGTACAGTAATCATTGTCTTCAAAACATTCTCGGAAATTCGTGTTGTTGCTGCGTTGTCAGCATAAATCAGTGGGCGGACATCGCTGATTGGGTGCGTCATGGTGATTTTTTGAAGCGAAGGGATTTTAGGGAGATGATGGGATATTAGGGACATATATTCTCTTCTCTATCTTCTCTAAAATTCCTATGAGTCATTACATTGTTCTTCAAGCCAGTTAAGATAATCCTCATTGCCGACAAGAATCGGCAACGCAATAATTTGTGGACACTCATAAGGGTGAGCATCGCGGACGGATTCGACGAGCCGGTCAAACAAGAGTGATTTTGTTTTTGCCAAAAGTAAAACTTCATCGCTTGTTTCACGATTTCCTTTCCAAACGTAAATACTCCGAATCGGCTTCAAAATCTGCGCACAGGCAACCAAATGCGTTTCAACAAGTTTTGCCGCAACCTGATTCGCTGATTCTTCTGTCGGAAACGTTATTTGAACTTGAATATAAGTTGACAACATTAAATTATTGGGTTAAGGAATTTGGTTCGTACAAATCACACTTTAATAGATTGTTCTTAATGTCCCATTTGTC
>JAIROD010000885.1 GCA_031257725.1 Planctomycetaceae bacterium
CGTCCCGTTAGGGACGACATCTTGGTAGAAAACGGTATAACAAAATGATCCGCGTCCCGTAGGGACGCAATGTTGGTGAATTGATCGTTGGTGTTTTTTCTACCAACATTTCGTCCCTAACGGGACGAGCGTTTTTAATCGACATCATTTTCTACCAATATGTTGTCCCTAACGGGACAGAAAAAGGAACATTGACCGCGGCTGAATAGTTACTATTTTTTTTAACTATTCAGTCGTTTACTCCGAATGACCACCCCTAGCCCCTCCGAAGAAGGGGAATGATTCCCCACCTTCGGAGGGGCAGGGGTGGTAAAAAATAAACTTCAATCTCCGAAAAATTCCACTGATATATTACGGAAACTTAGCACTAGGAATTTCTTAATTATTTTGTCAAAATCGCCGAAAAATGGAACTGGTGATTTCTGATTCTTTGTTAATTAATGATCCTACCGTTGCCAACTAAAAGCAAATCAAGAAAAAAAACGGGAGTGTTTAGGGTGAATTTTAATCTTCACGTCAAACCAAAGAAACAACAACAAACAGTGATGATAACCGTTTTGTTGTTGTTGTTATCGTTATTTTTACATGGGTTTTTACCCATTTTATCTAATCAGCTTTGTTCACAAGAAACAACGCCAAAGATATTACCCAAACAAACGGTATATACTCCATATACTCCGTCTTCCGTTAAGTTTACACCGATAACTCCGAATGCGCCCGGAACGGCTTCGACCAATGTCCGTTTTTCTGATACCGCGAAATATGAATTTTATCCTCTTCATTTTGCCGAAAACCTGCGATCAATCGCTCTATTGAGTGAGCGTGACCCCACCGTATCGGAACTTTCACAATGGGCGGAGAAAACTCTCCAACATTTGGAAGCAGCCGTATTTTATATAAACCAAAACAATCCGGTAGAGGCATGGTCTCATTTGAAACAATTGGAAAAGTTTACCGTCGAATTGGAAATACTCAGAAAAAATCTGACCACAAAAAATGCGTCAACCAATCTACCGCCGACAAAACAATCGCCGACGAAACAATTGTCAACGAAACAATTGTCAACAAAACAACTGTCAACCGGACAACCGTTGACAGAACAATTGTTTTTGTCGTCATCAGAACAATTGCTAACCGAAGCGGAATTTCCGGAAACGGAGGTACAGGAATTTTATCCGACAGCAACCGCTCTCGAAGAACTTTTATTGGGTTTGGAACGCCGTCTCATCATCTGGGGTGCCGCAGTTCAAGCCGAAACAACTCACGCCTTTCCCATTTCACAATATTTCGGAAAAAAAATTACCGATGTACAACGGTTGAAAGAACGAACACTTGCTGTCGAAAATTATTTTCTTAATAAAAAAAATGCGGTGAATTACAGTGAACATATTGGGGAACTTTGGTGTGATTATCTCGATACCCGCTCTTTTCTTGCCGATCTGGAAGCCTGCCAAAAGATGTTCTACCAGCCGAATCGCCGCGTTTCGACGCTTGTTTCAACGATTCCGGTGCCAATGCTTATTGCGTTTTGTGATCGCGCCAATGTTGTGTTGCTTCGGCTGAATGATCCGCAACTGACTGAAAATCAACGCCGTTATCTGAATGTTCCTGTGTTAGCCGCATGGAAAGAGGAATTAACAAACTGGTCGGCGGATACCGTAACTCCAATAACCTTGATCCGGAGTATGGAACGTTTCGAAGAAACCGGCGGAATGAGCGATATGGAAACTCTTTTTCGTCTGGCAACACGGTTGTCGTTTTCCCGAACCCCTGCGCTTCGCCAACTCGGTTTGTTAACCGGTGAGTTGTACGGAGGTCCTAATGTAAAGGTTTATATTTCAAAAGTGTTGGTCAATCATCTTCTTCCGCCGTCCAAGCCGGAAATCGCAACTTTCCGCGATGTTATTCAGCAGCAACCCGTTTTCGGACGGCGACGAACCGATACCGATATTGAAATGAATTTTATTCCGGCGGAAAATCGTATTCTTCTTTCGCTGGATGTTTCGGGAACGGTGAAAACCACCTCGCGTGCCAATGCCGCCATCACCACCCTACTCACCGGCGGACAAGCGGAATATGAAGCACAAAAGCAAATTGAATTAACCGAAAACGGTTTTCAACTGGCGCCGTGTCATGTTCAGGTTCGGAAAAATCGGTTGGAACTACTGAATTTCCAAACGGATTTTGATCGGATTCCATTGCTTTCCGGTTTGGTTCGTATTGCGGTTCGAAACCAGTATGAATCACGGCAACCCGACGCCAAATCAGAAACACAACAGAAAATCACACGGCAAGTACGTGAACGAGTCAACCGTGAAGCCGATGACCGGTTCAAAGAATTTAACGAAAAATACCGTGAATTTGCCAACGAACTTTCAAACCGTTTTAACTTGTTTCTTGAAAAGAAAGATGCAAGAACTGAGGAAAACTGGCTTTTAACCTCGTGGGCGGTTCGGAGTCAGGACTTTTTGAGCGGTAACACTCCGGCGCCGGAAACTCCGCCCGGCTCTTTTGCCGATTTGAAAGTTCATGAGTCTGTTCTGAACATGTTGGTTGGTAAACTGAACTTCGACAGCAAAACCGCAACCGTTGGTGAGATTCGTCGGGAAGTTGCGGAAAAGTTTAACCGTCCGCAATTTGCAGAACCGGGGGAACACGATGAAGTTCAGATGGCGTTTGCGAAATACAACCCGATTATTATTCGCTTTGTTGACGGACGTATTGAAATTTCAATTACAATGGATTCGCTCAAAATTCAACGTCAAACATATCGTAATTTTAAGGTTGTTGTCCGTTACCGGCCAATGGTAACTGATGACGGGGAACTTGTTTTAAAACGCGATCCGGTGATCAATCTTATCAACGTTTCACGCGGACAACTTGTGTTGCGAACCGCTTTTACGACAATATTCCCGCCCAATCGGTCATTTTCCCTAAAACCGCAATTCATTAAAAATGATCCGCGTTTTGTTGGTTTGACAACGGGACATTGCCGTCTTGAAAAAGGCTGGTTTGCGGTTGCGTTGGTTGCTAATGAAACTAAACCCTATTAGGGTCTCTCTCATCATTCAACTTTTTATTTTCTGCCCATTAATTAATAAATTAATAGTTAACGACGGGGGTATCTCGTGTTGTTCGTTAACGACGTGGTTTACCCCGTGTTGTTCGTTAACGACGTGGTTTACCCCGTGTTGTTCGTTAACGACGGGGTTTACCCCGTGTTGTTCGTTAACGACGGGGTTTACCCCGTGTTTTAGGGTTAAGTCTAACAACGCGGGGCAAACTCACGCCGTTAACTTTCGGTCAATGCTGAATGATAAGAAATTACCAAAAGTATGTTTTTGTAATATATCAGTGAAATATTTTTTTTTAACTATTCAGTCGTTTCCTCCGAATGACCACCCCTAGCCCCTCCGAAGGAGGGGAATAATTCCCCTCCTTCGGAGGGGCAGGGGT
>JAIROD010000246.1 GCA_031257725.1 Planctomycetaceae bacterium
TCCACGTAAATCACAACGAACGCCAACCGGAAAACCAAAAATAATAAAAGCTACAAAAAAACAACAAAAAATCTCGCGCAAAATTAAAATCATGGAAAAAAACTACTTAACGGCGTAGAGTGTCATCCCTGCGGGATTAGACAACAATAGAATCATTCAAACCAAATGCAATTTGTACATGAATGATTAGAAAACGGATTGATTATAAAATAGACAGTTACCAGAAAGTTTCTCCCGAAAACCGTTGGCATGGTCATGATGTTTTTTATGTGGATGGCGTGACAGTTTCGTTGGACGACACCCCTGCCGCCGGTTCAGTATCTACTAACTGGCGGCGGTTATTCACGTTGAACCCCTAAAGGGGTTGTTCGGTGGTTATAGGGAGTCGCCGAATGCGTAACATGAGTTAAGAATTGAGGAGTGATAACGTATTTTGGCGGTTTTGTTCGATCAAACCGAGTGATTGGATACCGGATTGAAGCAAAATCCGATCACGTACCATATTCGAAACTGCAACCGCATAATCCGTGTCGGAAATAATTGATTTCGCACCGGTTAATGAAACAAGCGAATCTTGTAATGTATTGATATTGGAATCCAGCGTATAGCGTTGTGTTGCCCCGATTTCACCGCGTTGCATTGCAATTTGTGAAATGGCGGAGCTCAAAATATTGTCCGCCAACATCGGATTGGTTGCCAAAGATGCTGACCCGCCGCTTCGTAATTCCATGAGAACATTGGAACCGTTACCAACACGGCTTGTTTGGACACTTTCTATTGGTACGGAAACTTGTTGCGAGGAAACAACATCTTGTCCCAACTGAAACAATGCTCCGCCGTTGTCCGATGAAAGCGTTCCATCCAATAACGGTTTGCCAAGCCAATTCGTCATTGCGGAAAACCGGTCAATTGAATCCAGTATTGCGTTCATCTGAATTTGGTTTGCCTCAATCATTTGCGGAGTCATCGCTCCGCTGTTGGCGGCTTCAACCGCCAGACCTTTGGCTTCGATCAGGAGATTACTGATTTGCTGCATTCCGCTTTCGGCAACATTAAGCATACTGTTAGCCAATCGGGTATTTTTCGATGCGGCATGACTCGCTGTTATTTCAGAACGAAGCCATTCCTGAGCAATAAGCCCGGCAGGATCATCCTGAGCGGAATTAATACGGCTGCCGGTGGAAAGTTGGGTGAGCGAATTAGCCAGACTTGCCTGAGTCCGCTGCACCTGATGAGCCGCCGCTAACGAATTGGAAATAGAATTGACGGATAAACCGGACATCTCTTAATCCTTTATCAGAAAGTTCTAGTATTAATCAATAATATCGATGAATTGTTGGTTTTTCATAAAGAAAAACAAAAGTTCATCCGCAAAATTTTAACACAGACCATCCCGTTGTCAAATAGGTTGGCGTTGCCTACTTTCGATGGTTGCCGAAATCAGATAAAATGAGTCGGACATTTATTGTTTTCCTCCGACTTGTTTTCCTCCGGCTATTTTCATTTTCGCACAGAGAATTAACAGATAATTATTCGTTTGATTACGATTCGCACGATTGAATATTACGATTGTATTTCTTCAACAAACGATCATCTCAAAGAACTCCTAAAACTTTCTATTCCGCCGAAATTACCTTGTCTTATTGTTGCGAGACGGCAGACGGCAGGACGTGGACGCGGTAATAAGGAGTGGTGGAGCGGTGAGGGAGCGTTGTTGATGTCGCTTGGTTTGGAACTTGCAGCGTTGTCGCTGAAACGGACGGATTTGTCGTTGTTTTCACTCGCCGCCGGACTTGCCGCTCTGAAAACAATTCGTAATCGTTTGCCGAAAAAAAATATTACCGGTTTGCATTTGCCTAATGATGTTTATGTTGACGGTAAAAAAATAGCCGGTATTTTAATTGAATCGCCAACTCCGCAACATCTTGTACTTGGCGTCGGAATCAATGTCAACAACCGTTTGAATGATATTCCGCCTGAATTTCGTACCGAATTTCAGAACAAACCCATTACCTCCTTCATCGAAATTCTTAATGAAATAACAGATATTTCCGGTTTGATTATTGATTTTCTGGTCATGCTTTCCGGTGAAATCAATCGGATCACTGTTGAACCGTTGGAAATTGTTCGGGAAGCGGAAAAATATGCGGTCGGTAATGTTGTAAGGTAAAACTATTCAGTGATTATTAATATTTAGTAACTATTCAGTCGAGGAAGGTAGGCGACCTTTCGCCGAAAGGTCGCAACGGTTGGTATTGTTATTCGAGTTGTACGCGGTTGGTTTTTAATTTCCATCTGCAAACAGGGGCAATGTCGGCGAGTACGCCGACGCAACCTTTCAGCGAAAGGTTGCCTACCTCTTTCAGGTTTGACGTAAGTCTTTATGATATAAGGACTTGTGGAAACACATAAGTGGCGGTTCACGCCCCCGTTCACTGCAAAAAACGTCGTTGTTCACCAGGAATGGGAATTGATGTAAACTATTGATTATAAAAGGGTTATAAAATATTCCGATGCAAAGTTGTATCGAAATTTT
>JAIROD010000273.1 GCA_031257725.1 Planctomycetaceae bacterium
TTATTGTTAAAAAAATAGAAAAAACACACTGTTTTCGTCCAAAAATCCATGTTTTTGCATGTTTTTCTCCGTAACTCCTTAAAAACAGGCACGTTACTAAAAATAAATGAAAATTGTATCAAAAAGGGCATGAAATATGCGGGCTAAAGGGGTTGTTCGTTGTAATAAATCAATCGCAAAATGTAAAACCTCCAATCGAGTGAATAGATACAAAATAAAAAAAATATTTCAACATTCAACAATTCATAATAATTGACCAATAAAATATTCTTTATTAACACAGAAAAACCATTGATAACCACGAATTGTATTGAAAAATATCCGTTTGTCAAAGGGGGACTGTCCATTCAATTTTATGTCAACTGGAATGTTAAATGTGTGAGGAGTATAACGTAAAATAAAAAATTATAATTTAAGTTCTTCAAGTAAATCTCCTCGCCGAAATGTTGCGGAAAGTCTCTGAAGAGAAATCTCTTTGTCGGAACCATACAACGAAACAATCGCCTGTTCCAATATTTGAATCGATTGCAAATACATTGCTCCAAAATGTTCTTCTAAATAGTTTTCTAAATCTCGAAAATTCCGATGTGTTATTTCTTGCAGCGAAATTCCGTTTTTGCGCAAAAGTTGCCGACCGATAATCATTGCCAAAAAACACGAGGAATAGAGTATAAAATCTTTTTTCAATTCTGATAATTCTTTTTCCTGTACAAAATATTTTTTAATACACTCAAAAGAGGCGGTTGTTTTTCGTTTCAAATAATTTTCCACATCCTTAACTTTACGTAAAATTAAAACGGCTAATACTAATTGTGCCGGATTGAGATCATTGAATATTGTATCATAAAGAATGCCGAAAATTTTTCCATACATAAATTTCGCCTGATGCGGTAATTGTCGCCAGATCGATAATACTGCTATTGCCGCTTCGGTTGGAGAAATATTTCCTGTTACCGAATCGCCTCCTCTGAACCGTTTATAAGAAAAACCTAATTCTGATATTCCCACTTCAAGTTGTTGTTGAATTTTATCATTGGAATGTAGGTCTTGAAGTTCAACCGGATTTTGATTGTTTGTCGCCAAAGTAATATCACGAACAAATTCTTGATCATTTTCCGCCAATTCATATAGTCGTAATAATACAAAAACGCGGGAAAAATCCGTTTGAGAATCAATCTTTTGCGAATTACTAATCGTTTCCTGAATAATCTTGCACGTTTGTCCGCCATTAACAATTTTCATTCCTTCAACACTCACCACATAATCCGAACCTTGAAAAACATTATGCCGGAATTTGTTACAAATCATTGTAATTCCGTTATTGAAAAAATAAAAATTATCTTTTCGTTTTTCGTCCAGTAATGTTTGGGCAATCGCTTTATTAACGCGGTTTGTTACTCCAAGATACCTTCTGATATTTCGTTCCAACAAGGAATCGCCGTGCTTGTCTAATAAATCCTTTATTTCTAATACAGGAATTTTGCCGATAAGAACTCGTCGAAACGAAAATTGATCATCAATAACGGCAACACCTTGTAACCGAAATTTATCATTGACATCTTTTTTACTTTGTTTTATCGATAACAGCTTATCATGATTGAGGTGCTGCCATTCAATTCTATTACTAAATTTTAACCGGTCGATTTTTTCCCGGGCGGTTTCCGTCCATTTCCGACCATTATTGCACAGAAAAAAATGAACATAAGGAATAAACCCATCATTTATCAATGATCGAATCTCTTCTATTTTAGGACGAAGCCGATTATTGAGAAAATCACTTGGCTTTTTAGGATCAAGCAGGCAGGATATCGTTGCAATTGCTTTATCGATTTCCGTTTCAGGAAATTGATTATTCCCTTCTAAATTATCTTTGTATTTTCCCTGAAAAAAAGTTACAACAAATTCGTCATCAACGACTTCCCCAATACGAATACCATCAACTCCGGCATCATTTCCTCCATCAGTAAAATATTCGGCGGCTTCGACGTATGAAATATCGTACAATGTTGCGATACAAAGCAAAACAAACGCGGCAGACCTTTTTCTCATAACATCATCGCCGGGAATAAGAGAATCCAACAATTTCTCTTGTCCCTTAACAATTCCATTGACCCATTGGTCGATTATTCCTGCATTAATGTCCATTAAATTTTAATCTGACGGTTCTGATGTACGTTGAACGGTGATACTCATCTTACTTTAAAGTTCGTTTTTTTAACCGCAACGAACTTTAAAGTTTTATGAAGAATCATTTGTCCCTATGCCCCTTTTGTCCTTAACGTCCTTATAAAAAAGGACGTTAGGGATTAAGGGGACAAATAATCAATCAATCAATTAATATCCTATTTGTTTTTGGGCAAATGATACTTTTAGAGATTCTTCTACGAATATCCAATTTTTGTACCGTTATTATTCGCGTACAACCGGAACATCGTTACTTGGCATATCGTTTGGGACGGGGATTGTAACATTTCCGGTTGCCGCCCATTCTGCACCTCGTAAAAACGTTATGATAAACGCAACACTTTTGATTTGCGGCACATCATGTCCCAAGGTGGTGTGGAACACTCGCCCCTTGCCGTAATCAATCGCTAATAACATTGGCTCATGCCGTTTGGTCGTATCTTGGGCGTAAGCAGTGGCGAGTATCGTAACATTTTCGGCGGGACCGCGCATTTTATCGTACAACTCGTCATTGGAATGTCGAAACTCTTTCGGTAATCCTTTCATCACCGGATGTTCCGGTTCACGATTGGTGATCAGGAATGCCCATTGTTTTCCGTGACTGCCGCCAGGACCTGCGGACTCGTCACGAATGATTTTGTCCTCATTGTTAATGTACAGATAAGGACCGTCCATTTGATTTCGTCCTCCCCAACCGCCCAAAGCAATCATTTTGTTGTATTCCCGCCATTCGCGAAAGGCATTGTCCGCCGCATGATAAACAACAAAACCATGACCATCGCTCACATATTTTTCAAAAGCCGCACGTGTCTTTTCCGACCACGCACCGCCGCGATGATTATTAAAATTCGACACAATAAGGTCAAATTTGTCAAACACCGGACTAAATTCGTTACCGACTAAATTCTGTTCCAGATTCGCAGTTACCGCACCGACATTATACTTGTTTCCATCTTTCATAAGCGTAATAACCTCAACAGTAAATCTGCCGGAATCTTCCAGAATTTTTTGCAACACCGGAGTGGTTGCTTTCCAATTGTGGTTATTGTCGCCGTCAATAATCAGTGTTTTTATTTTCGGCAACGGATCGCCCAACACAATTTGTGTATCAAAATTCGACATGCCAAGCATACCGAATACACAAATAATCACTACAAACATTTTTTGTAATCTCATCTTGAAATTCATGGGTTAAAGGATTAAAATTAATTAATTAA
>JAIROD010000761.1 GCA_031257725.1 Planctomycetaceae bacterium
ATGTTGGTGAATTGATCGTTGGTGTTTTTTCTACCAACATTTAGTCCCTAGCGGGACGAGTGTTGTTGATTGACCTCGTTGGCTACCAAGATGTTGTCCCTACGGGACAGAAAAAGGAATATTCACCGCTACTGAATAGTTACAAACACCAAATAAAATATTGTGATTAAGGCGAGGCGTTGTATTTTCGCAGAGCGAATTGTTCGATCATTTCCAGATTTGGTTCAAAACCGATTCCCGGTTCATTCCAAAGTTCAATAACCATTCGTTTTTCTCCAGCCAAAATATTGTTGCCATGATATGGAACCGTTCTTTCCGAAACCATTTCGCCATACTTATTGGGATGAACATCAAACCGGTTGGTATGTTGTTCACTTGGTTTAACCGGTTCAGGTTTGAGGATGGGTTTGAGCGGGATACCGGGATCATCGGTTAGATGTTCCTCAAACCGGACGTAATCTGTCGGGCGCGTAACATAAGGCAATGAAGAAAGCGCAACAACAAAACGATAACCAATCGAAGTCATAATATCCGCTCCCACATAACAGTCAACCTCACTGCTTTGAGCCATATTGTGAATTGTTTTAGCGTCCGTCAGACCGCCGACCTTGCCTGGTTTAAGACAGAATGTTCCGGCACTCCGCAGGTCTAGCGCAATTTCCGCCTGATGCGGCATTGTAATTGATTCGTCAAGACAAATTGGAGTCCGAATCGAATCCTGAAGCATGGCGTGTCCGACAAATTCACTGGAAGAAAGCGGTTGTTCCAGTAAAGCAGGCATAAAATCATCGAAACGATAAATGGTATCGCTATGACGTTCCAAGCTGAGTGAACCTTCGACATCGCATTGAATCATCTGAGTCGGATGGTTATTCCGCACCGCGCCGAGTACCTGAAGATCCCAACCGGGTCGGATTTTAAGCGTGATTCGTTTGAAACCGTCCGACACTGCCCGCTTAATATCTTCAAAAAAATCATCCGGCGATTCAAAACGGTCAAAGGAAAGTCCCAACTCTATTTCTTTTCCAATGTCGCCGCCCAATGTTTTATGTAACGGTTCATTCTTTGATTGGGAATACATGTCCCACCATGCGAGATCAAATAAAGCTTTTGCATGACGGTTTCCTTTGATGTCCTGAAATAACGTACTGATTTGTTCGCCGGAATCAATATTGGGTGATTTGAGAAAACGTGGAATCAGACATTCATGAACACATTCAAACACTTCCGATGACCATGCCGCGGTCAAGGTTGGTTCGTTACCCGGAAACACCTCGCCCCAACCAACAAGACCATCAGAACATAATCGAAGCAATACCGTATCGAAATAATCCAACCGTACATCCGCCATCGTATAAGGTTGGGCTAATGGAAAACGTACAAGATAAATATTAATCTGATCAATTTTCATAATGTTATAATAACGTTCAGTAGTGATACGCCTAAGAAATGAATGGAATAGTTACAAAACAGAACCAATATATCATATTGCAGCGGATAGGGAATAGCGGTGGTACCGTTTTGTGGATGGAAAATCGGCGGCGGAATGGGAGTGTTTGGCGTGTACCCGTCTCTTTTAATTTTTATTAGTCCTGCAAGGACATTTCCAATGTAGCCGTGTGTGCGGTGTACTCACCGTACACACGGAAAAATACCAGGATTATCATTTTTACCATTTTGTTCCGTTGGTATTGCGTTATTCAAATAAAAACATTGATTCCCTATCGTTACAACGCAAAACCAACGGCTAGGTTGGAAACATCCCGCTGGGATGTAAAAAACTGCACTGAAATAGGACAAAAAATTAAAATAGACAGTTACAATATTTTTTCACGAAAGTCCGCGGCTCAGTACAACAATGACCACATCGGCATTTTGATTGGGATCATCGTCAACTTGTTTGTGTTGCCGTGTGTCCAGCGGAATACAATGATGGATACGGAATTTCTTTTTTGCACAAAAATCTTCGAAATCGGCTAATGTCAGAAAACGTACATCAACGGTGTTGTACCATTCGCCGGGATCACGACCATGATCAATACGCGGAGCCTTGCCTTCCTCCGCCAAACGCCGACGGTGTTCGTGAAAACCAAGATTCGGAAAACTGACAATTCCCCGCGTGCCGACACGCAACATCTCGTCCAACACAAATTCAACATCGCTCACTGTTTGTAACGTTTTTGAAAGAATCACAAAATCAAATTGGTCATCCTCAAAAGCCTTGAGACCGGCATTCAGATCCGTTTGGACAACATCAATATCGCGACTAATACATTGTAACACATATTTTTCCTTGATTTCAAGACCAAGAACACGGTTGTTTTCACGTTGCCGAAGCCGCGCCAACAAGCCGCCCTTACCACATCCAAGATCGAGAACCTTCGCTCCGCGCGGAATCAGATCAAGAATCTGTTCGTAATCCAACCGATCAGGACGTTGAAACAACGGCGTTTCGCCGGATGCCTGCTCACAAAATACGTTGCGCAAAAACGACCGGATCATCTCTCCGTATAAAGGAAATTCGTGCGGTAAAAGGAATGCGTCATGTCCGTATTCACTCGGTATGTCACAATAATTAACCCGCTTGTTTAAGGAAATTAAAGCGTCAACAATTTCACGTGACAAAAATGATGGGAAAAGCCAGTCGCTTGAAAAACTCAGAATTAACCACCGGCACATTGATTTGCGCAACGACTTTTTCAACTCTTCCGGCGTACTGCCGAGATCAAAATTGTCAATCGCTTTCGAAATAACCATGTAACTGTTCGCATCAAAGCGTTCAACAAATTTGTCGCCCTGATACGCCAGATAGGAACCGACCGAAAATTTCGTTTCAAATTTCGACTTGACCTGACGGCCTTGCGTCCGGTTTGCGTCGAATTTTTTCATCATTGATTCACGGGACAAATAGGTAATATGCCCAAGCATTCTGGCAATCGCCAAACCGTCCGCCGGAATCACGCCTTTTTCATGATATTGACCGCCGTGAAAATTCGGATCGCTTTGAATGGCGTTACGTGCAACAATATCAAACGCCAACGCCTGACTGGTCAAACGTGCGGCAGTGGCCAATAAAATTACAGAAACCAAACGATCGGGAAATCGTGTTGACCATTCCTGCGCCATAAGCCCGCCCAGTGAACCGCCAACCACTGAAAGCAACCGTCCAATACCAAGATGATCTATCAAAAGACTTTGCACTTCAACAATATCGCCAATCGTGATTTCAGGGAAATCAATACCGTAACGCCGTCCCGTTTTCGGATTTATATCATCCGGTCCGGTCGTCCCGCGACAACCGCCGAGACAATTTGTACAAATGACAAAAAATTGATTGGTATCAATCGGTTTGTCGGGACCAACCATGATTTCCCACCAACCCGGATCATCTTCCGCATCGTGAGAGGCAACATGGGAATCACCGGACAACGCATGACAAAGTAGAATTGCGTTGTCTTTTTTACTGTTCAGCGTGCCGTAAGTTTCGTAAGCAACTTTAACTTCCGGCAACATGTCGCCATGCTCCAACGTTAACGGCGTTCGAAAAATAACTTCCTGAACATGACGCAACGGTTTAGCGTTACGAACGGAATCCGTACTGTCAAAATCTATTTTTGTTTCCATTTATATTTTAGTAATTTATGGGACATTAAGGATAGGAGAGACAAATTGAGACCAATAATTCTGTGATTAAAAATGAATTTTTTAAGGGTTGCTGTTCATTATTGAATCAATGCGCAGTAGGCGGGGCAAACTTCGGGCATCTATTAATTATTATAAAAATACTCAACCGGTGCAATAAGGAATCTCTAATAATTTAGAATTTACCGCAAGTTAACGGCGTGGGCTTGCCCCGCGTTGTTAGGCTTAACCCACAAACACGGGGTGAACCCCGCCGTTAACAGTCAAACCAACAAACGCCGTTAACTGTGGATGATTCCTTTTGTTTTTGTTTTATCCACAGATTGACGCAGATTATCGCAGATGAGATGTGTTTGTTGGTTTGGTCGTTAACGGCGGGGTTTACCCCGCGTTGGTGCCAAGACAGAGTAAGTCATGCCGGTAACAATCACGAATAATCGCAAGTTGCGAAAATAAAGATTCCGTCCCGTTAGGGACGAAATATTGGTAGAAAAAAACGCCAAATATCAATTTCACCAACATTGCGTCCCTACGGGACGCGTGTTTTTGATTGACCTTTTTTTCTACCAATATTTCGTCCCTAACGGGACGGACTATTTATTTTCACAACCTGCGATTATTCGCGATTGTTACCGGCATGACTTACTCTGTCTTGGCACAAACGCGGGGTAAACCCCGCCGTGGACAAATACGAATAATCGCTTGTTGCGAAAACAAATAGTCCACTAGATAATTACCAAAAATTTATATTTTAGAGATTCCCTATCGTTAATCGTGGTCTTGGTTCAACGTGAGGAACTTTGTTTTAGAAGTGCAGGGTTGATTTCAATTGGCGTGTCGGTAACATCCGAAGCAACTCCGCTTTGAAAACTCCGTATTCGTACCATAACAAAAAATGGATTCAAATCAAGAGATGTCAGAAACCACCAATATTCACCGTTGTTTCGAAGATTAATCGCAATAGGTTGCCATGGTCCGTTCATGGTAGAACCACGCAATATGTCAATTTGTGATTCCTGCCAAGGAGCATCGCCAACGTTCCATTTGACAATGATTTGCGGTTGAGCCGCAGTGGTGTTCAAAGAAATTCCTGTAATACTTCCGGCAACCGGTAATTTCGCCTCCGTTTGCGTAACCGACGTTTGTGAAACCATTGGATGACGGATTACAGATTCCGAAACAACCGGTTGCGGAATATCAGATTGTCCGGCAACCGATTTTTCCACCGCCGATATTTTGGGAATAGTTTTTGTCACTTCAATAGGCAAACCATCCTCGAAAAACACTCCCATCGTTGTCAGAAGTTCTTCGGTCATTTTATCTGATCTGTTTGGATAAACCGGTTGCCGTTCTCGTATCGGTTCAAAAATTTCGGCAACTTTGCCGTCAGGCGATACAAGAATCGGAACCGGAATAGCCGTATCACTTTTATCCGCTTCGTTTTTATCCGTATTATTTTTATCTGCATTATTTTTATCTGCATTATTTTTATCCGCATCATTTTTATCCGTATCATTTTTATCCGCATCATTTTTATCCGCATCATTTTTATCCGCATCGTTTTTATCCGTCTCCTGAATATTTTCCCGTTTCGGTTGATACTCTGTGTCCTCTTTTGGTAATGATTTATTTTCCATCCGGCGATCACTTTTCGTCTGCCGGCGCATTCGAACAGGTTGGGGCGGAGTGAGCGGTGTTGATGTTGACGAATGGTGCATTGCCGGAGTTGAGTCTGATTTTTTTGTTAACGTGTTTGCGGACATGACCGGATTATTGACCGGCGGAATTTTTTCATTCTGAACAGGTTTAATCGTTACTAAGTTCGTTTTCTCAACCTGATTGCCGACAA
>JAIROD010000838.1 GCA_031257725.1 Planctomycetaceae bacterium
CCGCCGCGTTGCGGCGGGCTAGTCTATACTGCCCTTTCAGGGCGAAGGAATTTCGTTAAATTGAGACGAGCGATGGTTTTTTTTGTTGCAATAATCATGAAATTAAAATAGACAGATACCTTCCGCATCCTGATCATTAGATAAAGGCGGTGCTAAAACGGAAAAAATTACCAGATATTCACCCGGAATGGCACCAGCCTCAAAATCACCTCCGGTAGTCTGGAGTTTATAGTTTCCTTGTTTAATCGATCCATACGCAGAATGTTCATTTTCTTTATGTTTCGGACGAAAACGAATCATTCCTTCTTCCAGTGGTTGACCGTCCATGCTTACGATTCCTTCGACCGGATATGTTTTCAATTTGTTCGAACTGCAACCCGTATTTAATGTTGCGATTGTAAACAAAATGGAACATAAAATGGAAAAAGGAATCAGGAAACAATTGTACTCGATTTTAAACATTTTCCGTTCTTTTACTATTATTGTTTCGATTGTTTTTTTGTACATTTCAATATAATGATTTGTATTAAGGATTATAAAAATGGTATTCTTTGTTTTGAATGACGTTAAGATTAAAAGTTTGTATCTATTCACTTGATTGAAGTATTATCATTATGAAGTAGTCATGTTATTCCTCTTACCAAACCTTATTTTCACCTAATTTTCTTGACTAAACAACCTTAGTAGCATGAGAATAATAAAAAATTAACCTTATTACCTAATTGTTCCTTTTTTTTAATAAGGTAATAAGAATGACAATAATTTCATGGTAGCGTTTTACTTTCTCCGCAATCGACAGTTCCCATCGCTCCCCAAACGCCAAATGTGGACGGTCCGTTTTTATCCATACCTGTTGAATTTCGATGGGCAACCGAAAGATCACCGCAATCAATTGTTTCTGAAACAAACCGAACCGAAACATCAACCAAAGCAACATTTACTCCACCTGGATGATTACTTGATGCGGTAATCAATGCATTTCCTGCAGCAAGACTTGATGAGGTAGTCAAACTACAACTTACGGAATTGGGAGGAAGAACTGTATTAAATTGTGTAAATACAGAATTGGCATCACCCCAACGCAATCCCTTCATTCCCCAAATAGTTGTTCCGCCAATTTCTCCACCGGCAATACATTTTGAAGCGCAAACATCAGGAACTCCAGTAACAGCCGATTTAGCAATTCCTTGTTTACATTTCGAATCAGATTGTGCATTTTGAGCGCAAAGTGATTCACTATAAAGTACTGTGTTGGAAAGACCATCGGTTATTCCTTCAAATCCAAAATGACTCCCGTATCGAAAAACTCCATGAATGTTGTTGGTTGAATTCCAAGCAACATAAGCATCTCCTCGATTAGCGTAATAACAATTAAGTCCACTATTATTTTCTCCTGCTTTTTTGGCATTTGCGTCGGAAGGACACTTGAACGCGGTAATATCAGCGCGGAACGGAGAAGCAATACTCCCTCCCGCAGTAACAACCAGTGTAGCTGATGCGGAGCCAGGAGGAGCCGTCCAGGCGGAATCATAAGGATTTTGGGCTGACGCACTTTGACAAATCATCACGAGTTGCGCATGAATTGCTTGTTGTTCGATAAAAGGGAGCAGGTTAACCAAATAACTGTAATTGTTGACTCCTCCAATGACGGAATCACTTCCGTATTGTTTATAAACAGTCCAAAGCGGATCAGCACCAACATTGGGGATTCGTTGGTGGGTGTCATGAAAATTATGTGTTGCCAAGGCTAGTTGTTTTAATTTGTTGGTACATTGCATTCTTCGTGCGGCTTCTCTAGCGGCTTGAACTGCCGGTAACAAAAGGGCAATTAACACGCCGATAATTGCGATGACCACAAGAAGTTCGACAAGTGTAAATGCCTTATCTTTAAAATCCCCCCCCCCCCCCCCAACTAGTTTGCCTAAATTACGCAGATTGTTGTCCTTAGGTTGAACTGATGAATTGGTTTTTCCAAAACCGGTTCTTTCCATAAGATCGGCGGCGTTAAAAAAACCGTGATTTACCGAATGTAGTTTACGAGGAATTAAAGTCATAATAAAATCCTTTTGATAAATAAGTTAGTTACAATTTTGAATTACCGGTTTTCGTCGTTCCAATCGGAGACCGGGTCATATAAATCCCATATTTCTTCCCTTGAAAGGGCGCGTGAAAAAAAGTGAAATTCGTCCATACAACCGCAAAAATTACGAATTGGTTTCCCTTTTTTTGTTTGGTCAACTGCCGAAACGTTACCGATTTCCGCCATGCCGATCCGAATCGGTAACGATTCTTTAAACGGAAATTCAACAATTGGCGTTCCAATCAAAACTCCATCAACAAAATAAGAAACCGTTTGCGTGAGTCCGTCAACAACAACAGCAAGATGTATCCATTGCCCGAAATGTTCCGGTTTGAAATAAGGCGGTGATTCATAACACAATTTTTCACCGGGAATCGGACTGGCAAGTTCCAATCGAAGACTGCCCGATTGCAAAATCGACCATTGCAATGTCGGCAGCGAATGTTCGCCTACGATATCATTCTCTGTTACAAACAATGCGTTGGAGCGGCGATCCAAAGAGTTGATACGAATCCAGGTAGAAAATGTAATGGATTCACAGGATTCCGGCACATAAACACGGATACGGTCTGATGTTCGTGAAAATTCCACCGCTCCTTTTCCCGCCCAACGTCCCTCCGACAGCCGACAACCGACAATTCGACCATCAAGAAGATTGTTTTTCGGACTCGGATCAATATTTGCAACGGACTCCGCATCCTCTTGCAGATTTTCAAAATCGAAATGGAACAACAGAAACGGATCCGTATCAAAACGTTGCCGCCGGTTTTTCCATTTTTCGTACTGTAAATTGACGTATTCTTTCGTTTTACCTTTTAAGGAACGTGTCGGAGCAAAAACATCGTTGTTTGCCTGAAAATACCGTGAATCACCTTTAACTGTAACCAATAATGCTTCGCCTTCTTTCAAATTGGCGGGAAGATTATTCGATCCCAACGAGACCTCCTGAAGTTCGATTTCACCTTTAATAACATGAACTTCCGTTCCTCGCGGCGTAACGCTAACCGCAAATGCGGTTCCGATATCTTTGACGACCATTTGCGGAGAGGAAACAAGAAAACCTTGCGCCTGCGGCGGAACGGTTACGTTAATATTCCCGAAACGGCATAGAACATGACTGATGGAAATAATTTCCAACTCAGCCGGTCCTTCCATAACAACTTCGGCTCCATTGAAAAACGTTAAGGAAACCAAACCGCTTCGAAGTCGCATCCAACATGTTTCCAATGACTGCCCTTGACGAAAAACACCGCTCCGGTTATCCCAAACGGCATCAACCGAGCCGGAAATAATCGCCACCGCTGTACTTAACAATTCCGGAATTTCCGGCTCTGGAAATTCCGGTTCCGCAACCTTTTCCACTTTTTCCGTAACCTGTGAATATTCCGTCAAAACTGCCGTTTGAGTATTCCCTTGTAGATTTTGAAATAATAATATAACGCCGTTTAATATCAGAACGATCACTATTATCATCACGGTTGCCAATAATAGAGCGGAACGGGTTTTTAAGAATATATTCAAACGAAAATCAGAAAGATTCCGGCGTTTTTTTGAAGATGCCGGAATTGTTTCCGGTTCAGATGATTTATCCGACGCTTCGAGCGGAGTTTTGTCGCCGACTACTTCTTCGAGCATAACATCAAGCTCCATCTGTTGAAATAACGATTCAGTAAGTTTGGGATTTTTTTGTAATTGATCCCAGAGTAATTGTCCTTCCTTTTCCGTCATTTCGCCGGAAATATATTGTTGGAAAAGATCATCAATATCGAATGAATCCTCTTTTTTTATCGGCAGCATCATTTATTGAGTACCTCCATGATTTAACCGGCGGAGAATACCGATACGTAATTTTGCCCGAATCCGGCATAACATCCGATGAACGGTTGTGGTTTTCTTTTTGATAATGAAAGCGATCTCTTGGGTTGTCATACGTTCAAAGTAGTAAAGATCAATCAATCGGCGATGTTTTGAAGGAATTTCTTCAAGACAAAGGCGTAAGGCACGGATTTCTTCTTCATGGTGTTCGGGAGTTGGATCCTTGTTACTGAGTTTCCGAAGGTGTTCGGCAATTTTCAATAAAACATCAGGACAATGATGTCTTGAATGATCACGCCAATAACTCAAAACAATTTTTTTCGTAATTCCGGCTAAAAGCGGACGAACATCATCGCCAATTTCCCATTGTTCCGCTTTTTCCGTAAATTCGATGAAAACCTGTTGAACAATATCGTCACAAATTCCATGAAGCGGCGCCTGTCGAACCGCCAATCGCTTGACATAATTGTGATGGGCAAGAAACAAAAGAGACGCTTGTGTTTTTGAAATACCCATACCAATTCAAACAAACGGATAGCGAAAATAATTAAAAATGCTTTTTCTATTACTCCGCAAAACTAAGAAACCGGACACATTTTTTGTGTTTTTTTTGAAAATCGTCAGTTGGCGACCAATATGTTGTCCCTACAGAATAGAAAAAGGAACATTCACCGCAACTGAATAGTAAGTCTATTTCTTATTTCCTTCCCGTTTTAATTCTTCCAACCGGCATCCGGGTTGCCGTCCCGAAAAGGCAACGCCCAGAAGAAGAACTTTTCCGTGATATTTATTGTAATACCGCTTTTCGTGTATCTGTTTCATCGCTTCGTCAAGCAACGTATCGACTGTTTTTTCGGCATGATACTTCATTTCGGCAACAACAGTGAAGCCGGACTGTTCCCAGACTGCATCGGAACGTCCGAAATTGTTATGTTCTTCGGCGTGTACTTGGAATCCGAGCATGCCCAACCACATCAGCATTAGAGAATGATAATAATGTTCGCAAGGGATATGAATATCGTAGGGAACGTGGGCAATCATTTTGTCGAGATTGTCGGCAAGACCGGATT